>NZ_BACW01000001.1:0-1169 GCF_000333315.1 Curtobacterium sp. B8 | reverse complement strand
CTGCTGACCGCCGACGACCTCCTCGCTGGGCGTTGACGCCGAAAGGGCGGCGTCGCGGACGAGCAGTCCGCGAGCGACGCCGACCTCGATGCCGCACGGGCGCTCGTGCTCGCCGGGAAGGCCTGGGACGAGCCGCGCTACACCGCCGCGGGCAAGCGGATCGCCGCCGCGATCCTCGACCACGAGACGGTCGAGACGGACGCCGGACGGATCCTCCTCGCGGGTCCGTGGGCCGACGAGGAACCGTACCGCTACGACGCCTCCTACGCCTCGCCCGCCGCGTACCGGATCCTCGCCCGCGCGACCGGCGACGACCGGTGGCGCGAGCTCGAGGCGGGCTCGCGCACCGTCACCGCCTCGCTCCTCGACGCGACCGACCTGCCGAGCGACTGGTCGCAGGTGCACGCCGACGGGTCGGTGGACCCCATGCCGACCTCGGCCGACGACGGGCGGGTCCTCTACGGCTACGACGCCATGCGGCTGCCGCTGCGGTACGCCGAGGCGTGCAGCAGCGCCGACCGGCGCCTGGCCGGTTCGATCGCCCCGACGCTCCGGCGCTCAACCCAGCTCGCGGCGCAGCTCGACCTCGGCGGGACCGCCGTGACCGGCGACACGAACGCACTCGCCTACGCCGCGCGCGCGGCTGCCGAGCAGGCCGCCGGCAGCGACTCCGCCGCCCGCGCCGACCTCGAGCGTGCGGACCGGACCGCCGCGACGACGCCGACGTACTACGGGGACGCATGGGCTGCGCTCGGCGCGACCATGCTCACCTCGGACGTCCTCGGCGGGTGCGCGACCAGCTCCGGGAGCGACTCGTGAGCCGCCGGACGGCGTCGCACCGGACTCCGGACGAGCCGCGCACGCACGGCCGTCGACGGACGCTGGCGATCGCGATCGGCGTCGCGGTGGTGCTCGCCGGCGGCGCCGTGGCCGGGGTGGCCGTCGCCGCGTCGAACGGGGACGAGAACCGTGCCGCGTCAGCCCCAGCCGCCGCGTCGGCATCGGCGTCGGCGGGCCGGTCGGACTCCGCGGGCCGGTCGGACTCGGCGGGCCGCTCGGCCTCCGCTGCCGACGGGTTCCAGGACCCCGCTGCCCCGGCAGCGGTCTCCACGGCGACGCCGGTCCGCGTCGCGATCCCCGCGATCGGGGGTCGAGCGGCCGGAGACCGC
>NZ_BACW01000002.1:0-1385 GCF_000333315.1 Curtobacterium sp. B8 | reverse complement strand
AACGCCAGTCGCCGAACGGCTGAAAGACTCCGACTACGTCGTGACCACCGACTCGATGCGCACCGGCGGGAACTCCTCGACGGACGTCGCCGAGGCCATCCGCAACTCGACCTCCGTGGCGGTGTTCGGGACCGGCGACCAGCAGGTCGACGTCCGACGCATCCACTCCGAGGGCGAGACGGCCGCCGAGCAGGCGATCACGAAGGCCGCCGACCAGCGCAAGGCGATGGGCACCGAGCTCGCCGCCAACCCCGCGCTCGAGGCGGACGCCGGCACCCGGTCGCAGTTCCGCGCCGGCCAGGTCGACAGCCGGGCGATGATCGCGCTCGGGCAGGTGCTCGCCGACCAGCGGGTCGCCGTCGACCGGTTCACCCCGCTCACCGGCGAGACCGGTCAGGTGTTCCGTCGCGTGGTCCTGCACGCCGGCAACGCCGCCCAGGCGACCCGGGTCGAGCGCATCCTCGACGCGATGTCCGACACCTACCGGCCGTCGACCGTCGAACGGCACGGCACCGAACTCGTCGTGACCTACGCACCGATCGACCCGACCACGGCGCCCACCGCCGCCTGACCCGGCGCCGGGCAGCCCGGTGCGTCGCCGACCGCGGCGCGCCGGGCTGCCGCCCCAGCACGAACCCGAACCGCACCTCCATCCGAAGGAGCACCACCATGACCGCACGTCCCCGCACCGCACGTCCCGTCGTCGTCGGCACCCTCGCCGCGGCCCTCGTCGCCGCCACCGTCGGCCTCGCCCCGCAGGCGGCCTCGGCCGCGACCCCGCAGGACGGCTGGCTCCGCGTCGGCCACCTCTCGCCGGACACGAAGGGCGTCGACGTCGAACTGTCGAGCCTGTCGGGTGGCAAGAAGGTCTTCGAGCTCGACGACGTCACCTACGGCCAGGTCAGCCCGTACCAGGAGCTGCCGGTCGGCACCTACGTCCTCTCGATGCGGGCCGCCGACGCCCCCGACTCCACCCCGGTGATCTCCACGGACGTCACCGTGAGCGCGGGCGACGCCGGCACGGTGGTCGCGTACGGCAAGAACTCGGACCTCAAGACCACCGCGTTCAAGGACGACCTCCAGCAGCCCGGCGACGGCAAGGCCAAGCTCCGGCTCGTCCAGGCCGCCACCACGGCCAAGCGCGTCGACGTCTCCACCTCGACCGGCACCGCCGTGGCGGAGGACGCGACGTTCGGTACCGCGACGGGTTACGCGACGGTCAAGTCCGGCAAGTGGACGCTCGACGTCTCCGGCAGCGGACAGCGCGGCACGGCGAAGGTCGACCTCGCCGGGAACACCGTCTCGACGCTCTTCGTCCTCGACGACAGCAAGGGCGACCTCACCGTCGTGCCCGTGACCGACGCCGCGGCCACCGCGCCACCCCG
>NZ_BACW01000003.1:0-3163 GCF_000333315.1 Curtobacterium sp. B8 | reverse complement strand
ATGCCCTCCGACGAGGACGAACTCCGCGTCCTCGCACGGTCGAGCGGTCTCGCGACCTCGGCGGCGGCGCTCGAGGACCGCTGGCGCACGGTGAAGCTCGAGGTCCGCGGGCTCCACGAGCGGCTCTTCTACCGCCCGCTGCTGTCCGCGGTGGCGGCCACCGACGGCGAGATCGTCCTCACCAGCGACCAGGCCGCGGACCGTCTCGGCGCCATCGGCTTCGCGGACCCCGCGGGCGCGCTGGGACACATCCGTGCGCTCACGCAGGGCACGAGCCGCCGTGCCGCGATCCAACGGAACCTGCTGCCGGTGCTCCTGCGCTGGATGGCCGAGGGGCCGGCACCGGACCGGGCGCTCCTGGCGTTCCGTCGGCTGAGCGACACCCTGGGGGAGTCGAGCTGGTTCCTCCGGATGCTCCGCGACTCGTCCGGGGCGGCCCATTCGCTGACCACCGTCCTGTCCGAGTCCGCGTTCCTCTCCGGGCTGCTCGAGCGCTTCCCGGAGGCCGTGGCCTGGCTCGACGAGCCGGAGTCGCTCCTCCGTCCGCGACCGATGGAGTCGCTGCTCGCCGAGATGACCGCGACGACGGCCCGGCACGGGAACGACCTCGACGGGTCCGCCGCGCTCGTCCGCTCGGCCCGACGGCGCGAGACCCTGCGGCTCGGCATGGCCGCCGTGCTCGGCTGGCTCGACGTCGACGCCCTCGGGCCGGCCCTCACCGACGTCACGGAGGCCACCCTCGCCGGCGCCCTCACCCTCGCCCGCCGCGGCGCGCCCGAGGGACTCGAGTTCGGCATCGTCGCGATGGGCCGCTACGGGGGCCGCGAACTCGGCTTCGGGTCCGACGCCGACGTCCTGTACGTGTACCGCGCCGCCGAGGGCACCGAGCCCGAGGTCGCCTCCCGCGCCGCCCAGGCGATCGTGCGCGAGCTCGGCCGGCTCATCGAGGACGCCATCCACCCGTTCGAGCTCGACGTCGACCTGCGCCCCGAGGGCAAGAACGGGCCGCTCGTGCGCACGCTCGAGTCCTACGCCGCCTACTACGCGCGGTGGTCGTTGACCTGGGAGGCGCAGGCGCTGCTCCGTGCCCGCGGAGCCGTGGGGGACCGGCAGCTGCTCCGCGACTTCGAGCACCTCGCCGACCGTACCCGCTACTCGGAGCACATCGACTACCACCAGGTCCGCGAGGTCCGGCGCATTCAGGCCCGTGTGGAGTCGGAACGGCTGCCCCGGGGCGCCGATTCTGCTCGGCACCTTCAGCTCGGGCGCGGATCGCTCAGCGACGTCGAGTGGTTCGTGCAGCTCCTCCAGCTGCAGCACGCGCTGACCGTGCCCGGGCTCCGGACGACCTCGACGCTCGAGGCCCTCGCCGCCGCCACCGACGCCGGGCTCGTCGCGCCGGACGACGCCGACAAGCTCGGCGCGGCGTGGCGGTTCGCGTCCCGGGCCCGGAGCGCGCTCGTGCTGTGGTCGGGGAAGACGACCGACGTGCTGCCCGTCGACCGGATCCAGCTCGAGGGCATTGCGCGGCTCATGGAGTACCCGCCGGGGTCGGCCACGCAGCTCGAGGAGGACTACCTCGGTGTGACCCGGCGCGCCCGGCAGGTGTTCGAGCGCGCGTTCTACGGGGCCTGACCGGCGCGGCACTGCGCGCCGGCACGCCGGCACGCCGGCGCGTGGCGTCCGCAGCGGGGCGCGATCCGCGCCAGCGGCCGGACGGGAGGCCCGTGGTTGCGCCGGCCCGCACCGCCCGTCCGACGCGTTCCCCGTACCCGACAGGAGGCCCGTGGCGGGGCCGACCCGTGCCTCCAGGCCGCCGTCCGCTCCCGCCCGGCGCGCTCCCACCGCGGCTCGAGACGCGACCGGCGACACCGCGACACGCCCGAGCCGACGTCGTTCGCCCGAACATGACGTGCCGTCGAAGGTGAATTCCGTGTGTCCGGAACCGTCCCCCGCAGCTGTGAACCCTGTACCCCGCTCTTGGGACCGCTCCCAGCCTGTTACCCGGCCGTTACCGTCTTCGGGTCGACACCGAACGACGCGACCCGACCGCGTCCCACGAGCGAAGAAATACCTGATTGACCGGGGATTTTCGATCTGAGTTGACCCGAGGGTCGCGCAGGCTGGAGGCGAGGAGTGTGCCGGTTCGGCTGATGGAGCGGTCCGCCGGACTGCTGTCAGCAGTCGGGGGGACACCGAGCCGTCGCTGAGTGGGGGACCAGGGTGTACCCCGTAACGCGCTCGTAACGCCCCCACTCGGGGGTCGTGTTGCGCGGGCCCTGCGCTTTCTGCACGATTGGCCCCACCCGAACCGACCACAGGTTCCTCGATGAAGCGGAATCCCCACCTCGAACGTTGAAGCAGGGATCGATGTTCACCTTCATTCTGCAGATCCGGCAGATGGTCGAAGGGCACCCCGAGTTCTACCTGTTCGCCGTGTACTCCGCGGTGATCTGGTTGCTCTGGCTGCTCAAGGTCGTCCTGTCCGCCCGCTACCGCCCCTTCACCGGCACGTACACCGGGACGACGAGCGTCGTCGTCCCCGTGGTGGACGAGCCGCTCGACCTCTTCCGCGACGTCATCGGCCGCATGGTCGAGCAGCGCCCCGGCGAGATCATCGTCGTCATCAACGGCGCCCGCAACGAGGCCCTCGAGGAGGTCTGCGACGAGTTCGCCCCGCTCGTCCGCTGGACCCACACCCCGATCCCCGGCAAGCGCAACGCCGTCAAGGTCGGCACCGAGATGTCCACCGGCGACATCACCGTGCTCGTCGACTCGGACACCGTCTGGACCCCCGGCACGCTCGAGGAGCTCCTCAAGCCGTTCGCCGACGAGTCCGTCGGCGGCGTGACCACCCGTCAGCGCATCCTCGAGCCGACCCGCAGCTGGATCACCCGCTGGGCCGACTGGCTCGAGAACTCGCGCGCGCTCTACTCGATGCCCGCGCAGAGCGTCCTCGGCCAGATCGGCTGCCTGCCCGGCCGCACGATCGCCTTCCGGCGGAACATCCTCGTGCGGGTCATGGACAGGTTCATGCACGAGAAGTTCATGGGCGTCTTCCTCGAGGTCTCCGACGACCGCACCCTGACGAACCTGACCCTCAAGGAGGGCTACCGGACCGTCTACCAGTACACGTCGCTCGTGTACACGGACGCTCCGCTCC
>NZ_BACW01000004.1:0-940 GCF_000333315.1 Curtobacterium sp. B8 | reverse complement strand
CCGCACGGGCGGTGGCGGACCCGCACCGGGACCGACGGACGGGCTCCCGCCGGGGCCGAGCCGGGCCTCCAGCCCGTCGACGGGACCCGCGCGACCGCGGCGACGGTCGCGTCCCCGACCCCCGACGGTGGCCGCTGCGCCCGTCGCGGCACCCTCCGGTTCCGCGACGGCGAACGCGTCACCGACCGCGTTCGCGCAGCAGCTCGCACGCCCGCTGTTCTCGCTCGCGCAGGCCGGACCGGGTGAGCACGTCGTCACCGTCCAGGTGACCCCCGACGCGCTCGGTCCCGTCACCGTGCGCGCGCACGTCTCCGCGCACAGCATGCACGTGGAGCTCTACGCGCCCTCGGACGCCGGTCGCGAGGCGGTGCGGCAGGTCCTCCCGGACCTCCGCCGCGACGCCGCCGGCACCGGGCTGTCCACGACGCTCGACCTGTCCTCGCAGAACCACCCCGACTCCGCCCCGCGCCGCGACGAGCGTCCGGCCGGCGGCGTGCGGGTGGCCACCGACGACCGGGAGGCCCGACCCGGTCCCGCCACGCTCCGCACCCCGTCCACGACCACCGTCCGCACCGCGGGCCTCGACGTCCTCGCCTGAGCGACGGCACGAAAGGACCACACCATGCCACTCGACGGCATCACCGGCTCGGTCGACCCGGCCACCCAGGCGGCGGCCCTCGCGGCGAACCAGTCGTCCTCGCGGTCGCAGACGATGGACTCCGAGGTGTTCATGAAGCTGCTCGTCACGCAGCTCCGGAACCAGGACCCGTCCTCGCCGATGGACACCAACCAGATGATCTCCCAGCAGACGCAGCTCGCGATGATGGAGCAGATCACGAACCAGACCACGACGGCGAACGAGAACTTCTCGCTGCAGATGCGGATCGCCGCCGCGAAGCTCGTCGGGAAGCAGGTCAGCTACACCGACGCGACCACGGGA
>NZ_BACW01000005.1:0-3888 GCF_000333315.1 Curtobacterium sp. B8 | reverse complement strand
GGAGGTCGCGCGGCACGGCGGTGGCGACCGCGATCGCGGTGAGGAGCACCACGGCGGCGAAGGGCACCACGGGTGCCCACAGGCCGGCCGTGGCCATGGTGTAGCCGATCGCGATCGTGCCGACGATCGACGTCGACACCGCGAGGAGCGTGAACCGGGCGAGGGGCATCGGGCGCAGCAGCAGCATCGGGGCGATCCCGACGACGGCGAACAGGAACACGCCGACGGCCGAACCGCGCAGCACGGGGACGTCGAACGCGGCACCGATCGCAGCAGCGAGCAAGGTGACGACGACGAGGGCCGCGGCGGTGAGCCGGGCGGCAGGTCCCATCACCCCGGTCGCGACCGGGGCGGGAGCAGCCGTGGCGAGCTCGTGCCGTCCCCGGCTGGTGCGGTCGATCGTGCCCGCTCCCCCGAGGCGTTCGGCGAGCGCGAGGAACGGCGCCGTCACGACCGAGCGCCGCTCGACGCGACGCAGTCGGCGGGCGGTGTCGGTCCAAGCGGCCTCGACCGAGGCGGGCCCCGGGTCGACCGCGCTCGCGCCGGACGCCGCCACCGCGGTGGCCCCGCTCGGGATCCGTCCGGCGACGCGACGTCCGCGCCCGCCACCGAGCTCCGTGACCGGGTCGCCCTGCTCGAGTCCGAGCCGCGCGAACGCGGCGATGGCATCGGGGACGGTGTCGACGGTCGCGGCGACGGTGTCGCGGTCGAGGGCGTTCTTGGTCATCCAGGCTCCGAGTCCGTGGCCGTGCGCGGCGGCGGTGCGGCGGAGCGACGAGGAGTCGTCCGCGGGGCGCCACCAGGCGATCGCGGCGGGTTCGACGGCGATCGCGGAACCCGCGAACAGCAGTCGGGTGAAGAGGTCGAGGTCGTCGCCGCCGCCGACGCGGGTCCCCGGCCCGAATGCGGTGTCGAACCCGCCGATGGCGAGCGCGGCACGGCGGCGGACGGCGAGGTTGGCGCCGGTGCCGTACGCGGCGGCGGCGAAGGGGTGCAGGGGCGCGTCGGCCGGTTCGTCCTCGCGGCGGAACACCCGCCGCCGGATCGTCCGCGCCGCCGGCGTGTGCTCGTCGTGCCAGCGCTGCGCCGGGGTGCGGATCTCGGCGGTGGGCACCAGGCCGGTCACGCAGGCGACGTCGTCGTCCTGCAGGAACGGCGCCGCGATGGCGGCCGCCCAGTCCGGGTCGACGACGGCCCCGCTGCCCAGGAGGGCGACGACGTCGCCGGTCGCGGCGAGCAGTCCGGCGTTCCGGGCCGCGGCGAGTCCGCCGCCCGGGGCCGGCACGGTCGTGACGGTCCGGCCGCCGATCTCGGTGCGGCCGTCGCCGTCGGCGCCGGTCGAGACGACGACGACGTCGAGTTCGACGCCCCGCGACGCCAGCACCGAGCGCATGGTCGCGCCCGCGTCCCCGTCCGTGCAGAGCACCACGGTGACGGACGGCAACGCCTGATCAGCGGCCGGACGTCGTTCCGGGGTGGGCATGTGCCGGACGGCACGCTCCAGGGTGCGGAGCTCGATCGAGGGTCCGACGCGGCGACGGTCGGTGACCTCCGCCTCGACGAAGCCGACGGGCTCGCCCCGGTCGCGCACGAGGAGTCGTGCGCGCCGGTAGCCCTCGGCGCCGGCGAGGCCGACGGCGTCGCGGTGGCCCCCGCCGTGGAGTTCGGCGCGGTCGACCTCGCCGATCCAGACGGCGCCGTCCCAGGTCGGCACGAGCGACGTGTCGACGACGGGGCGGAGCACCCGGTTGAGGGTCGTCCTGGTCATGGTGTGCCGATCGGTTGGCGGACCGCGGGGGTGACGGGTGCGCTGACGACGACGCCGCCGAGGAGCCGGCCGACCGCGTACCCGGTGATCGTCGAGGCGACCGACAGGACGATGGCGGCGGCGCGGACGCCGCCTCCGCGGCCGACTGCCCGCAGCTCACGGGCGATCGCCCCGGGGATCACCCGGGTGAGGTACGTCGACTCGCTCGACAGGGAGTCGCCCGTGCCGACACGACGGCTCAGGACGGCCTTCGAGATGCCCTCGTAGTAGCTGCGGCGCCGCAGGTACCGGACGGTGACCCGGTCCGCGGAGACGCGGTGGGAGACGTTCGACCGGGGTTCGTGCCGGATCCGGGTGCCCGGCCGGGCCTGCGCGAGCCGGATGCAGAGCTCCGTCTCCTCGCACCCGAGCGGCTGGTTGCCGACCCGGCCGATGCCGGAGCGGAAACCACCGGCGGCGAGGACCGCCTCGCGGCGGAACGCCATGCTCGAGCCGATGACGTTGCGCACGTCGCCGGCGGTCTCGGGGAGGCCCGCGTAGCTGCAGCCGACGATCCAGAGCAGCTCGTCGGAGTACGGACCGGAGCCGGTCGCGTCGGGCCAGGACGGCGTCGCGCGTCCGCCGACGCCGACGACCTCCGGGTCCTCGAGCGCGGCGAGGAGGTGTCCGAGCCAGTCGTCGTCCGCGGTGGCGTCGTCGTCGAGGAACGCGACGACGTCGGCGTCCGTGAGCGCGACCCCCGTGTTCCGGGCGCCGGACAGACCGCGGTCCTCGGCGTTCTCGACGACGCGCAGCTCGGGCCATCGCGCCTTCGCCCGTGCGTACAGCTCGGGCTCGTGGTCGATCACGACGACGACCTCGGGGTGCTCGGGCTGGCGCTTCGCCGACTCGACGCTGTCCTGCAGGTCGCCCCACCGCAGCTGCGTGTAGGCGCAGATGACGACGGCGACGCTGGTCACGCGAGGTCCCCGTCGAGCGCGCGGGCGTCGACGACGGCCGGCTCCGTGGCGGCGCTGACGGGTGCCGTGATCTCGCCGGTCGGCGCGTCGATCGGCGAGACCGGCGCCGGCAGCGTGAGTGCGGCGGCGGCGACACGTGCACGGCTCTTCGCCTGCGACGCGCGACGGCGCTCGTGCATGATCGACGTCAGCACGCGGATGCCGTCGGTCACGGCGTTGAGGTTGCTCGCCCCGTGCACTCGCAGCTTCTCGTGGCTGCCGACCTCGGCGATGCGGAGGTCCGCGGCCGACCAGCGGCAGGTCAGCACGGTCTCGATCTCGAACCCGTCGCCCCACAGCATCGACCCGTCGGTCGGCTTCGGGAGCGTCGACGACAGCAGCCCGATGGCCGGCAGGGTGTCCGCCCAGAAGGCGTTGTAGCCGTAGCAGAGGTCGCTGTAGCGGGTTCCGAGGATGGCGTTGCAGACGATGTTGAGTCCGCGGTTCCCGAGGTTGCGGACGATCGTGATGTCGTCGCTGCCACCGCCGAGGGCGTAGCGGGTGCCCTTGGCGACGTCGGCGCCGTCCGTCAGCGCCTGCACGAAACGCGGGATCTCGTCGGGGTCGGCGGAGCAGTCGGCGTCGAACATCACGACGATGTCGCCCGTCACGGCCTCGAACCCGCAGGCGAGGGCGTTGCCCTTGCCCTTGCGGGTCTGGTGCACCACGCGGATGTCGGGCATGAGCCGCTGCGCGGTCGCGACGGTGTCGTCGACCGAGTTGCCGTCCACGAGGATCACCTCGTACACCGGGGGCAGCTTGGGCAGGATGATCTCGAGGTGCGGGCTTCGTTCCGTGCCGGGATGACGACGGAGACCCGGGGGTCTGCGGGTCGGACGGTGTTGGCGGGCATTGGACGTGCTTCTAACGGGTTCAGGTTGCCGTGTTCGGTGCGTTCGGACGTGGCGCGGACGCGGGGTCCGCGGTCCGGCAGGGGCGCGGGTACGACGCCGCCGGGATGGCGAAGAGGGCGGGTCCTCCCCCTTGTGCCTCAACCCTCGCGTCGCCGGGATGGCCGGTCAATGCGCTGCGGGGCCGCTTGCGGACCCTCGGGTGCGGATACGGAAACCCGCAACCGGTGCCGGCCGCGGTTCCCCGGCCCACCGGACGACGGCCTGGAGG
>NZ_BACW01000006.1:0-1013 GCF_000333315.1 Curtobacterium sp. B8 | reverse complement strand
CACCTCCGTGACGACGTCCTTCACGGCGGCCAGGAGTCGCGCGTTGAAGTCGACGCCCAACTGGTTCGGCACGGTGACGAGCACGGTGTCGGCAGCACGGACGGCCCGGTCGGCGGCGAGCTCGGCCACGAGCTCCTCCGGCGATCCGATGTACGAGCGGCCGAAGCGAGCGAGCCCACCGTCGAGGTGCCCGACCTGGTCCTGTCCCTCGACCTGCGCGCGGACGCCGAAGTAGTGCCGCGACTCGTCGTCGACGATCGGGATGATGCTCCGGGAGACCGAGACCCGCGGGGTGCGCTCCCACCCCATCTGCTCCCACGTCGACCGGAAGCGCTCGATCTGCTCGGCCTGCAGCTCGTCGAACGGCACACCGGTGTCCTCGGTGAGGAGCGTCGACGACATGAGGTTCATGCCCTGCTCGGCGGTCCACTCGGCGGTGGCCCGGGTGCCGGCGCCCCACCAGATGCGGTCGGGCAGCGTGTCCGACAGGGGGAACACCGGGAGCGAGCCGGTCGTGCCGGTCATCTGCGGGTTCGCGTTCGCCATCGGCTCCCCGGCGATCGCGCGGCGGAAGACGTTCGTGTGCGACCGGGCGAGGTCCCCGCCGTTCGTGTCGGCCGCGTCGGGCACGTAGCCGAACTGCTGGTAACCGGCGAGAGCGGTCTCGGGTGACCCCCGGGAGACGCCGAGCTGCAGCCGGCCGCCGGAGATGAGGTCGGCGGCAGCGGCCTCCTCGGTACGCCTGGTCGGGGAACCGGAAGGCCGGTGCCGGGACCATGCGGGTCACCGAGGTCGAGCCCTCCGGCGTGGGCGTCGCGCTCGACTTCACGAAGCCGTTCCGGTCGAGCAACGTGATCCGGTTCGACCTCACGCCGAGCGGCACCGGCACCGGCACCGGCCCCGGCACCGACGTCGTCTGGCGGATGGAGAGCCCGCGGACCTTCATGACCCGGATCTTCCCGCTCGAGAAGCTCGTCGGGCCGGACTTCGAGAAGGGCCTCCGGCAGCTCAAG
>NZ_BACW01000007.1:0-798 GCF_000333315.1 Curtobacterium sp. B8 | reverse complement strand
CTCGACCGGGATGGGCGGCAGGAGCTCGACCTCGTCGACGACGGCTGCCGGTGACGCCGTGCGCAACGACAGCAGCCAATCGCGGAGGCGCAGGGTCGAGCGGCAGTCGTAGGCGTTGTAGTCGGCGACCTCGTCGAGCATGTGCTGCCCAGCGGCAGGGTCGCCGTTCCGGAGTTCTTCGACCGCGTCGACGTAGGCCGTGATGCTGTCGGCGGCGTTCGTGACGTCGCTCTGCCGGAGGTCCGAGCCCATGTAGAGCGGCTCGAGCTTCTTGATCGAGTAGCTGTGGCTGCCGACGACGAGGGCCTTGCGGACGATCGGGTACAGGTCGACGAGGACGCCTGCCCGCAGCAGGTCGTCGACCGCGTCCTCTCCCACCCCGTGCCGGGCGGCGAGGGACAGCAGGTGCGTCCGCTCGTACGCGGCGTAGTGGTAGACGTGCATGTCCGGGTACTGGGCACGCCGTTGCTCGACGAAGGCGAGGAAGTCCACCAGCGCCTGCCGCTCGTCGCGGAGCGTGTGCGCCCAGAACGCGGTGAACCGGGCCTCGGGGTCGACCAACCCGAAGAGGTAGTCGATCCCCCAGTGCTGGCCGTCCTCGGTGTAGAGCGGGTCACCCTCGAAGTCGAAGAACACGTCGCCCGCATCGGGCGCAGGGATCGCGTCGAGCGCGCGCGGGTCCGCCACCTCGAAGACCGGTGCGCGGCTCCCGCTGGTCTCCGATTCGACCTGGAGGCGCGCCTGACGCGCCAGGCGGTCTTGCGTCGATCTCGACATCGCGGGCACGGCCGTGGTCCG
>NZ_BACW01000008.1:0-2736 GCF_000333315.1 Curtobacterium sp. B8 | reverse complement strand
CCTCCCGATGCCGCTCGATGCTCCTGTGACGACGACGACCTGACCGCGGAACCGATGTGCCATGCCCCCGGTGCTACCCGCCCACCGGTCCGTCGGGTCACAGGAAGGCCTCGGTGCGACGCCGGCCGGCCGGCCCGGGTCGGATGAGCGCCGCGACGCGACCGCCGACACGCCCGCCCAGCTGCCCCGGGGCTGTGCGTCGGTGGCGCCCGCTAGCGTGGGGCCGTGCACGTCGACGCGGTGGACACCCTGGGCCACGACGGAGTGTGGTTCGACCCGCTCTGGCGTGTCGAGGTCGTGCTCACCGCCACGGAGCGTTCGCTGCTCACCGCGTGGCCGGTCCGACGTCTCGCGTTCGTCGCCCACGCCGGTGCCGCGTCGATCACCACCGTCCAGGCGTACTCGCGCCTCGAGCACTCCCTCGGCGTCCTCGCGCTCGTCGCGCACTTCGCCCCGGACGACCACGACGCCCGGGTGGCCGCCCTCCTGCACGACGTCGGGCACCTGCCGTTCAGCCACACGCTCGAGGGCATCGCCGGCCTCGACCACCACACCCTCGGGCGGGCAGCGGTCCACGACCTCGCCCGGTCGTACCCGGTCGACCCCGAACGCGTCATCGCGATCGACGACGGCCGCCGCCCGTCGGTGCTGACCCCGGCGCACGGCGGCCTCAAGCTCGACCACCTCGACTCCTTCCTGCGGAGCGGGCAGGCCCACGGCCGCACGACCACGCCCCCGCACGAGCTGCTCCGACGTCTCCGGCTGGTCGACGGCGCCGTGGACGCCGACCCGGACGACGCCGCCGAACTCGTCGACCTCGCCGTCCGAGAGGCCCGCGCACAGCGGTCGCCCGCGAACCTGGTGCCGGTGACGGTGCTGCGCGCCCTGGTGTCGCGCGCCGTCACCGGCGGCCTGCTCGACGACGCCGGGCTCGCCGCAGCGACGGACGACGAGCTGTGGGCGGTGATCGCGACCGATCCGGCCACCGCGGTCGAGGCCCGGTCACTCCGTCGGCATCCCGAGCGGTGGCGGCTGCACGTCGGGCGGACCTCCGGTGCCGGCGTGTACCGGCACGTGGTGCGCCGCAGCTACCTCGACCTCCCCACCGCGGACGGCCGGACGCTGCACGACCCGCGCGTCGACGAACTCAGCGCGTCGCTGCCGTACGAGGTGGCGGTCCGGTACGAGGCGAACCCGTCTGGCACGGAAGCCGCACCGCGCGCGGAGACCACACCGGGCACGACGACCCCGCTGAGTGCGACGATGGGCCCATGCGCAAGGACGACCTGACCGTCGAGGAAGCGACGGCCATCGCCGAGCACGCCCGGTCCGGGTCGCTCCCCCTCGACGACCCCGAGGTCCGGAAGGTCGTCGACCAGGCGAACCGCGTCCTCGTCCGCGCCCAGATGTGGGGCGAGGACCGCAGCCCGAAGCTCCGCAGGCGGCGCCGGTGGATCGCGGTCGGCGGGCTGCTCGTCGTCGCCGCGTGGGTGGCCGGTCTCATCCTCCCCCTGGTCTGGCACCTGACCCACTGATCCACGGGCCTGCAGACAGGTCGCCACACCGACCACCAGCCCACGTGCTCACCGACCGACGCAGACCGTCGCCGCGCGACGCGGACCCTGCCGAACACTGCAGCCCGACGAACCTGCGGATTCCGGCGCAATGCTGGTGTCCGCGGACGTTGCACCGCACAATCTCGCACATGGATCAGGGACCAGCCTTCGACCGACGTCGCTTCGTGACGCTCGGTCTCACCGGTGCCGCCGCGACCGCGGCCGCCGCCACCTCCGCCCTCCTGCCGGGCACGGCCACCGCACGGGCCGCGACCGCCGCCGGCACGCTCCTCGCTGCCGACGAGTTCGACGGCGCCGCCGGAAGCGCTCCGAACCCCGGGATCTGGCGCTTCGACCTCGGCGCCGGCGGGTGGGGCAACGGCGAACTCGAGACGTACACGGACTCCCGCCGGAACTCGCAGCTCGACGGCACGGGCAACCTGGTCATCACCGCCCGGCGCGAGGCCGACGGCACCTACACGTCCGCCCGCCTGAAGTCCGAGGGGACCTACACGGCGCAGTACGGCCGCGTCGAGGCGCGCATCAAGATCCCCCGGGGCCAGGGCATCTGGCCGGCGTTCTGGATGCTCGGCGCCGACATCGGACAGGTCGGCTGGCCGGCGTGCGGCGAGATCGACGTCATGGAGAACGTCGGCTACGAACCCGCGCTCGTGCACGGCACCGTGCACGGACCCGGGTACTCGGGTGCGAACGGCATCTCCGCGACGTACCGCAACCCGTCCGGGGCCGCCTTCGCCGACGACTTCCACGTCTTCGGCGTCGACTGGCGTCCCGACTCGATCACCTGGACCGTCGACGGCACCGCCTACCGCACGGTGACCCGTGCGGACGTCGGGTCGAACCCCTGGGTGTTCGACGGTCCGTTCTTCGTCATCCTCAACGTGGCGGTCGGCGGCGGCTGGCCCGGGTCGCCGGACGCGACCACGCGGTTCCCACAGCAGATGCTCGTCGACTGGGTGCGCGTCTCCCAGCTCGACTGACGACGGCCTGGTGCGCCCGCTCATCGGTGACGCGGCAGCGGCACGCGGATCGCGCTGGTCGGCCGGCCTGGAGGCGCGTGGCGGGCCCGCGACGCGCCTCCAGGCCGGGACACAAGGAGGTCGTCACCCCGGCTGGTCGACGAGCAGTCGCCCGAACGCTCCCCGGAGCAGCCCGGGCA
>NZ_BACW01000009.1:0-5707 GCF_000333315.1 Curtobacterium sp. B8 | reverse complement strand
CGCAGCTGACCCGTCCCGGTCGCTCCGAGCACCCCGGGCGTATCCTGACGCTCCGGATCGAGAACAGGAGCACCTGGCCGAGTGAGCACCCCGCGGAACGACCTCCCCCCGAAGCGGACCACCCGCCCCTCGACCCGCGGCACGCACCCGCGGCGGGGGTCGTCCGTCGCCGGCCACCGTCGGGTCCGCCAGGCCCCGGTGCCCGAGCCGCAGCGGATCAGTGCGTACCGTCGCTGGTACGGCACGCTGCACCCGTCGCTCCAGCTCATCGGCCTCCAGCTCTGGATGCCGCTGTTCTTCATCGTGGGCTTCTGCCTCTGCTACGTCTTCGCGTTCCACGCGCCGCACCCGCACGACGTCCCGGTGGCCCTGGTCGGCAGCGACCCGACACTCGTCGCCGCAGTGGGCAAGGCCCTGCCCGGCGAGTACGTGTTCCACGTGTACGACTCCCTCGCGAGCGCGAAGCGGGACGTGCTCGCGGGCAGCATGGCCGTCGCCTACGACCCGTCCGCCAACGAGTTCTTCAAGGCCAGCGCGCACCAGTTCCAGGTCGCCTCGCTCGTCCCCGCGACGCTGTCCGCCGTGCTCGAGGCCGGCGGAACGGCGGCGCCGAGGATCACCGAGCTCGCCCCGCTCCCCACGTACGACGAGTACGGCACCGTGTCGATGTACGTCATGCTCGCCTGGTGCATCGGCGGCTACATGGTCGCGATGTTCATCGGCATCATGGGCGGCCCGCTGCGGCACCGCACCCGGATGGCGGTGATCGTGATCGGCGGCCTCGTCATCTCGCTCATCACGAACACGCTCGCCGGCCCGGTCGTCGGCGCGATCCACGGGCACTTCGTCCCGCTCGTCCTCATCGCCTGGGGATGGATCGTCGCGATCGGCCTGGCGGTGAACGGCCTGAGCTACTTCGCCGGCCGGTTCATCGCCGCCCCGGCCATGATCTGCTTCGTCTTCCTGTCGATGCCGTCCTCCGGCGGCGCCTACCCGAAGTGGTTCATGCCCGAGCCGTTCGCCTGGCTGAACAACGTGGTCGTCGGCTCGAGCATGGTCGACATGATCAAGCACCAGATCTACGGCGTCGGGCCGGGCCTCACCCGCGGGCTCGTCACGATGGCCTGCTACGCGGGGGCCGGGCTGGTGCTCATGTACGTCGGCAAGATGTGGTGGGAGCACCGCCGCATCCGCGCGATCGTGACCGGTCGGACGACGATGTTCCAGGACGCCCAGAACGCGAACCGCGAGTTCCTCGGCAAGCAGCGCGACCAGGAGCTCGAGCGCCACGGCCTCACCTCGACCGAGACCGGCACGCTGACGGTCCTGCGCGACGACGAGTGGGAGGACGACCGCGCGAACGGCGACGTCTTCATGGGAGGTCGGGACGGCCTCGAGACCGACAGCACGCCGACGGGCCGCATCCCGGTGGTCCGCTCCGGCGAGCGCGGAGGCCCTGCGGGCCGGCCGGGAGGCACGACCGCCGGACCGCGCACACGTCCGGTCCCGTGGGTGGACGCGTCGCGCGCGCCGGTCCGGTCCGACGCGCCGGCGCGCTCGGGCGCACGGCCCGGCGGCACGGTCGAGGACCGTCCGCACGGTCGGCACGCGGACCGCTGACGCCGGTCGGAGCGGGGGGCGGTCGTCCGTGACGCCGGGCGTATCCTTGGGGCCATGACCCCGCGCATCGCCTGGCACCGCGTCCTCGTCACCGTCGTCGTCGTGTTCCTGGCGCTGGCGGTCGTGTTCTACGCGCTGAGCGTGTTCCTCGCCCCCGCCGACGGACGGAACACCGCCGGGCTCTTCGTCGGTTGGGCGATGTTCGCGATGATCGGCGCGATCGGGGTCGGCATCGTGGACTTCTTCGTCCGCCCGCTCGGCGGGCGGAGCGGTGACGCGGACGTCATGGCCGCCGCCGAGGAGGCGCGGACGGGCAGCACCCGGACGCAGCAGGCCCGCTGACCCCGCGCGGAGCGCTCAGCCGTCGGACCCGGTGAACCCGGCGACCGTGGCGTTGTCCTCCGCGAACGTGAACCGTGCGCGGACCCGGCCGCCGTCGAGCACGCCGGGCAGCCAGTACTTGGCGTCGTCCCACATCGCGCCGTAGGGCACGGCGTCGACCGGGATCCAGCGGGGTTCGAGCTCGTCGCTGCCCGTCGGGCTCCCCTGCCAGCGGCGGCAGACGAACACGTCCGAGACCTGTGACCAGGACGGCCGGAACGGGAACCGGTAGTCGAGCGTGCCACGTGCCTCCAGGTCGGCCGGGTCGAGCCGCAGGCCGACCTCCTCGGCCACCTCGCGGACCGCGGTGTCGACCGCGGCCTCGCCGGGTTCGCGCTTGCCGCCGGGTCCCACCAGCCGGCCGGTCCCGAGGCCCCGCCGCTTCTCGCCGAGGAGCACCTCGGGTCCGTCGGCGCCGTCCCGCAGGAAGTAGACGACGACCACCGCCGGGTGCTGGATCGTGCGGTCCGCGCGTTCGGTCACCCCTCCAGTGTGGCGTACGCTCGTTCCATGGCAGGCGTGCTGTGGGGGCATCATGGCTGAGTCCCGCAGGACGGGGCGCAGCCTCGAAGTGCTGCGTGCCGAGGCCGCCGAGGAGATCTCGATGCTCGTCGAGCACCGGAGCCGCCAGGGCGAGGACCCGTGGGACTTCATGCCGACGCTGCCGACCGTCGACGAGCAGGTCGTGCTCATCCTCCGCGCCGACTCCCTCGAGCTCGACGCCGCGATCGGTGCACGGAGCGCGCAGTGGTCGATGCACCCGGCGTCCGGCCAGGGCACCTCGATGGGTGAGGAGTACCACCGGCTCCGGCGCATCGCCATGCAGCACCCGGAACTCACCGCCGCCGTCTGGAAGCTCATCGGGGCGCTCCCCGACGCCGGCTGACGGCCCGGTGGAGGCGCCAGCCGCGCTGCGGTTGGATGGGGACATGACCGAAACCGTCCTCGCGATCCTCAACCAGCCCTCCCGCGACGCTGCGCCGCACGACCCGGACGCCGACGCGTTCTGGTTCGCCGCACCGCTCGAGGAGCACGTGCAGGTCCAGGACCTCGGGGTCATCCGTGGCGACGGCGTGTTCGAGACCATCACCGTGGTGGACGGTCGGCCGCAGGCGCTCGAGCCGCACCTCGCGCGGTTCGAGCGGTCCGCCCGCATGCTCGACCTGCCCGTGCCGGACGCCGGGGCTTGGCGTCGCACGATCGAGGCGGTGTGCGCCGAGCTCGACCCGGTCCGCGAGGGCTTCGTGAAGACCGTCTACACGCGCGGGGTCGAGGGGTCGGACCGGCCGACGGGCTGGGCGTACGCGGCACCCTCCGGGGACCAGACCCCCGCACGGACCGAGGGCATCTCCGTCGTCACGCTCGACCGCGGGTACCGGCACGACGTCGAGCGGACGTCGCCGTGGCTGCTGCAGGGCGCGAAGACCCTGTCGTACGCGGTGAACATGGCGGCGCTGCGCGAAGCCGGCCGTCGCGGGGCCGACGACGCGCTCTTCGTGTCGACGGACGGCTACGTGCTCGAGGGCACCCGGGCGAACCTGGTCATGTCCGTCGGTGGCCGGCTCGTGACGCCCCGGACCGACATCGGCATCCTCGCCGGCACCACGCAGGCCGACGTCTTCCGGTTCGCCGAGGACGCCGGGATGGACACCTCCTACGAGCTCGTGACGCTCGCCGACCTCGAGTCCGCGGACGCCCTCTGGCTCGTGTCGAGCGTCCGGCAGGCGGCTCCCCTCCGGTCCGTCAACGGGGTCACTCGGGCGATGGACCTGCCCCTGACCGAGCGGATCAACGAGTTCCTGCTGTCGCGCGAGGCCTGACCGTTCCGCTGGGTCCGCGCGGGGACCGCGCGACCCGACCGGACGACGGACGGGAGGCCCGTGGCGGCGTCGCCACGTCCTCCCTCGCAGGCTCGGTCGGCGCGCCCGGCGCATCGCTCCGCGATGCCGCCGAGCCGGACGCGCCCGTCCGTCAGGCGGTCACCAGCGGTCGCTGGTGACGCCCTGACCGTCGACCCACTCGAAGACCTGGGCGCCCTCGATCCAGACGCGCGTCGCGCGGCTGGTCGCCGCGAGCGGGTCGCCGTCCCAGAGGACCAGGTCGGCGTCGTACCCGGTTCGAGACGACCGACGCGGTCGCCGAAACCCGAGGATGTCGGCGGGGTTGGTCGTGAGCGCCTCGAGCGCGGTCTGCCACGGCAGCCCCTCCTTGACGGCGCCGTGGCCTGGTTGACGAGCATGTTGATCGGCACCACCGGCGCGTCCGTCGTGATGGCGACCCGGACGCCCGCCGCGGCGATCGTGGCGAGGTTCGGGATGCCGCGGTCGCGGAGCTCCACCTTCGAGCGGCTCGTGAAGAGCGGGCCGTAGATCACCGGGATCGCCTTCTCGGCGAGCACGTCGGCGATCTTGTGCGCCTCGGTGCCGTGGTCNACGACGAGGCGGTACCCGAACTCCTCGGCGAGCCGGATCGCGGTCGCGATGTCGTCGTGGCGGTGGGTGTGCTGGTCCCAGGCGAGCTCGCCGTCGAGGACACGCACGAGCGTCTCCTTCGTGAGGTCGCGCGCGAACGGGTCGCCCTTCGCCTCGGCCGCGTCGCGGGCTGCGCGGTAGTTCTGGGCCTCGACGAAGGCGTCGCGGATGATCTTGGCGACGCCGAGCCGCGTCGACGGCGTCTGGCCCTTGCCGCCGTACACGCGCTTGGGGTTCTCGCCGAGGGCGCTCTTGACGCTCACCGAGTCGGAGATGAGCTGCTCGTCGATCGTCCGGCCGCCCCAGGTCTTGATCGCGACCGTCTGGCCGCCGATCGGGTTGCCGGACCCGGGCTTCACGACGATGCTCGTGACGCCGCCGGCGAGCGCGTCGCGGAAGCCCTCGTCCTGGATGTCGACGGCGTCGATCGCGCGCACGCCGGCCATGTTCGGGCCGGTCATCTCGTTCGTGTCGTTGCCGGCCTCGCCGTTGGCCTCCTCGTGGATGCCGACGTGCCCGTGCGCCTCGACGAACCCGGGGACGAGCCACGCTCCGGCCGCGTCCACGACCGGGATCCCCGGCGGCGGCGTCACGTCCGGTCCGATCGCGGTGATCCTGCCGTCCTCGACGACGACCGTCCCGCCGTCGAACTCCGGGGAGGTGACGGGGACGACGTGGGCACCGGTGATGGCGAAGGAGTTGGTCATGGCTCCACGCTAGCGAGCCGGCGCTCCACGCATACGACATCTGGATTCCTGGCGACGAGTGACGCGGGCGCCGTACCGTCCTCGTGCGCCGACCCCTGGAGGAACCGTGGACCACGCCGAGTCACCCGCCCACCGTCCACCGTGGCCCGTGCACACGACGGTCCTCCGGCCCTGGCGCAGCGGCCAGCGCGGGCCGAGGGCCGACCGCCTCGTCACCGCCGTCACCGCCTCGGTCCCACCGCGGATCGCCGCTGCCGGGTGGACCCCGGACGTCGGCACCGAGCAGCTGCTCGCGCACGCCGCACACGCGCTCCGGGTCCTCGACGCCGAGCACGGACACGCACTCGCGGGGCTGTCCTCCCTGCTCGTCCGGACCGAGGCCGTGACCTCCTCGCGGATCGAGCTCGAGCAGGCGACCATCGACGACGTCGCCCGGGCGTCCGTCGGCGGCCGGGCGAACCCGAGTGCCACACTGGTCGTCCGGGCCGGCGCCGCGCTCGGACGACTCGCGGCGATCGCCCCGGCGGA
>NZ_BACW01000010.1:0-9166 GCF_000333315.1 Curtobacterium sp. B8 | reverse complement strand
TGCAGTCAGACGCGCAGCGTCTACATCTCCTCGTGCGTGTCCGGGTCGCCGTCCCAGAGGCGGCCGCGCTCGAGCGCGGAGATCGCCCGCACCTCGTCGTCGGTCAGTTCGAAGCCGAACACGTCGAGGTTCTGCCGCTGGCGCTCCGGGTCGCCCGACTTCGGCACCGGCACGGCGCCGAGCTGGACGTGCCAGCGCAGCACGACCTGGCCGGGCGTGACACCGTGGGCCTCGGCCGCGGCGACGACCGCCGGCTCGCTCATGAGCTCCGACTGCTTCGCGAGGGGGCTCCAGCTCTCGGTCACGATGCCGAGCTCCTGGTGCACCTTCCGCAGCTGGGCCTGGGGGAAGTACGGGTGCAGCTCGACCTGGTTCACGGCCGGAGCGACACCGGTGGCGTCGACGATGCGCTTCAGGTGGTCCGGCGTGAAGTTCGAGACGCCGATCGAGCGGACCTTGCCCGCGTCGCGGAGGTCCACGAACGCCTTCCACGTGTCGACGAACTTGTCGACGGACGGGTTCGGCCAGTGGATGAGGTACATGTCCACGTGGTCGAGGCCGAGGTTCGCGAGCGACTCGTCGATCGATCGGTGCGCCTCGTCGTACCCGTGGTGGCGCCCCGGCAGCTTCGTGGTGACGACGAGGTCCTCGCGGTCGACCCCGGACTCCCGGACCGCACGGCCGACGGCGTCCTCGTTGCCGTAGTTGAGGGCGGTGTCGAGCAGCCGGTAGCCGCTCGCGATCGCCGCCTGCACCTGCGCGGTGCCCTCGTCGCCGTTCAGGCCGTAGGTGCCGAGCCCGAGCTCGGGGAACCGGTGGCCGTCGTTCAGCTCGATCGTCGGGGCGCCGACCTGCATCAGCGGACCCCGAGGAGGTCGATCACGAAGATGAGGGTCTTGCCGGAGAGGAAGTGTCCGCCGCCGGCCGGGCCGTAGGCGAGCTCGGGCGGGACGACGAGCTTGCGGCGACCGCCGACCTTCATGCCGGGGATGCCCTCCTGCCAGCCGCGCACGAGCGCCGCGAGCGGGAAGTCGATCGGCTCGCCACGGTTCCACGAGCTGTCGAACTCCTCGCCGGACTCGTACTCGACGCCGGCGTAGTGGACCTTGACCGTCGAGCCGGCGGTCGCCTCGTCGCCGGAGCCCTCGACGATGTCGGTGATCACGAGCTCGGTGGGGGCCGGGCCCTCGGGGGCGTCGAACTCGGGCTTGCTGTTGAGGTCAGTCATGCCCGCAAGTCAACCAGGTCGCATCCCCGGTCATCCGCTGGACGTCGGTCGTCACGCTGCCCGCGAACGCCGACCACCCCGTCGTCGCCGACAGGCACCAGAATGGTTCCACCGTGACACGATCCGACACCGCACCGCGCCGCCGCCTGCTCGCCGACCTCACCCCGCTCCGCCGCTCCCCCGCGTTCGCGCGGCTGTGGGCGGGCACGGCGATCGCCGGCATCGGCACGCAGATGACCACCGTGGCCGTCGGCCTCGAAGTCTACGAGATCACGCACTCGACCTTCGCGGTGGCCCTGGTCGGCGTCATCGCCCTCGTCCCGATGATCGCCGCCGGGCTGTACGGGGGCATGCTCGCGGACGCGTTCGACCGCCGGCTCGTCGCGCTCGTGTCCTCGATCGTCGCGTGGGGCTCGGTCGCCCTGATCGCCACCCATGCCTGGCTCGGACTGCACAGCGTCGTCCTGCTCTACGTCCTCGCGACCGTGAACGCCGTCGCGGCCACGGTCAGCAACGCCTCCCGCTCGGCGATCGTGCCGCGGCTGGTCGGCACGGACCTGCTCCCCGCGGCGAGCGCCCTCGGCGGGATCGCGTCCGGGTTCCAGGTCACCGTCGGTCCGGCGATCGCGGGTGTGCTCATCGCGACCGTCGGCTTCGCCCCGACGTACACGATCGACGTGGTGCTCTTCACGTTCGCGTTCCTCGGGGTGTTCACGCTGCCGCGGATGGCGGCGGACGACGACGCGCTCCGGCCGGGGCTCGGTTCGCTCGTCGAGGGCGCCCGGTTCCTGAAGCGCTCGCGCAACATCACGATGACGTTCGTGCTCGACATCGTGGCGATGACCTTCGGGCAGCCGCGGGTGCTCTTCCCCGCGATCGGCGCGCTCGTGATCGGCGGCGGGTCCATCACGGTCGGCACGCTCACCGCGGCGTACGCGATCGGCGCGCTGCTCTCGAGCGTGTTCTCCGGTCCCCTCGGGCACGTCCGCCGCCAGGGCGAGGCCGTGGGCTGGGCGATCACGGCGTACGGCGCGGCGATCGCCGGGTTCGGCGTCGTCATCGCGGTCGCGCACGCACTCGGTGGCCGCGCCGGTGAGCGCTTCGACGTCGGGATCCTGCCGGCGCTCGCGCTCGCGGCGCTGTTCCTCGCGATCTCGGGCGGGGCGGACAACGTGAGCTCGGTGTTCCGGAACACGATCCTCCAGGCGGCGGCGCCGGACGGGATGCGCGGACGGTTGCAGGGCATCTTCATCGTCGTCGTGACGGGCGGCCCGCGGGTCGGCGACCTGTACGCGGGGCTCGTCGTGGCGGCGGGCATCGCGTACCCGCCCATCATCGGTGGCGTGCTCATCATCGGGCTGGTCGCGCTGCTGCTCCGTCTCGTGCCGTCGTTCCGTCGGTACGACGCGCTGCACCCGCACGCGAACTAGGCGCACCCGAGGCTCGGCCGGCGCGCCCCGAGGCTCGGCCGCCGCACCCCGAGTCTTGCGCTACGCGACACTGCTCGCGGCCGAGGGCACGAGAACTGTCGCCCACCCCGAGACTCGGCCGGCGCGCGCTGAGTCTCGGCCGGCGCACACCGAGTCTCCGCCGGCGCGCGCCGAGTCTCGGCAGCGGGTCGCCAGCGCGACCAGACGCCGGCCTGGAGGCGCGTGGCGGGCCCGCACCGCGCCTCCCGTCCGGATGCAGGTAGTTTCGTACGCATGCAGGACCGCGACGCGCGCGCCATCCAGCGGACCGGGGTCCGCGCCGTCGTCCGGCGTACCTACCACTCGGTCATCCGGCACCGGGTCATCGACGCCGCGGCCTCGCTGACGTTCTTCGCGACCCTCACGGTGTTCCCGACAGCGCTCGCGGTGGTGTCCGCACTCGCGATCGTGGACCGATCGGGCGACGGGCTCGAGGACATAATCCAGGTGCTCGGGTTCATCGTGCGGCCCGAGACGGCCACGCACCTCGAGGAACCCCTGCGGCAGCTGCTCTCGCTCGACAACCCCTGGCTCGGCTTCGCGACCGGAGTGGTGCTGACGCTGTGGTCGTTGTCCGGGTACGCGACGGCGTTCGGCCGCGCGATGAACACCGCCTACGAGGTCGAGGAGGGCCGCCGGATCTGGAAGTTCCGCAGCATGATGCTCCTCGTCACGCTGCTCGTCATGGTCGGCGGTGCCGTCGCGATCCTCATCCTGCTCGGCACGCCGACCATCGCCGCGGCTATCGTCGACCAGATGGGCTGGCCGATCTGGGTCGACGACCTGTGGAACGTGCTGAAGTGGCCCGTCCTCGCGGCGGACCTCGTGGTGATGGTGGCCGTGCTCTACCACGCGACGCCGAACGTGAGGACGCCGCAACTCCGGTGGGTGTCCGCCGGTGCCGCGTTCGCGATCGTGACCTGGGCGATCGCGACCCTCGGGTTCGCGGTCTACGTCGAGACGATCGGCGCGGGGAACCGGGCGTACGGCTGGCTCGGTGGGGCGATCCTGCTGCTCGTGTACCTGTACATCTCGAACTTCGTGCTCGTCGTCGGCGGTGAACTCGACTCCGAGGTCATCCGGATGCGCCAGCTCTTCGCCGGGATCGAGGCCGACGAGGCCATCCGGCTCCCGCTCCGGGACGTCACGCGCAACTTCACCCTGGCCCGGTGGCGGGACGCCGACATCGCCGCCGCGCACCACGTCCGGGTCGAGGCCGCGAAGCTCCCCCGCGACGACGAGGAGTCCGCTCAGGAGGCGCACCTCCGTGACCTCGCCGGGAAGGTGCAGGTCAGCGAACCCCCGATGCCGTAGGCGGGGCCGATGCCTCGCACGGTGCGAGGCGCCGGGCGACGCACGGTGCGAGGTTCCGCACACGGTGCGGGCTCCTCGCGCTCGCACGGTGCGTGGAACCTCGCACCGTGCGGCGACCTCGCACCGTGCGACGCGGCACCACACCCTGCGACCTCGCACCGTGCGACGCGGCACCACACCCTGCGACCTCGCACCGTGCGACGCGGCCCCGCACCGCGCGACGCGCACCATCCGACGCGCTCAGCGCTCGCGCGCGGCCTGGTCCAGCATCTCCTCGGTGATGACCGGGATCGCCCCCGTCGCGAGCTCGATGCCGGACAGTCGTGCCGGCGAGAGGACGCGCTGCACCTGGTCCTCCTCCATGAGTCCGGCAGCCGTGACGAGCGTCGCGATCGGTGTCGAGGTGGTCAGCGCCGTGTGCGCGATCGACGCCGCGGCCGCGTACCCGATGTACGGCGTCAGCGCGGTCACGACGCCGACGTTCGTGTCGACCTGGGCTGCGAGCTTCGCCTCGTTCGCCTCGATCCCGGTCACGCAGTGCACGCGGAGCGTCTCGCAGCCGTTCGCCATCCACTGCAGCGACTGCATGATCGAGTGCGCGATGATCGGCTCGAACGCGTTGAGCTGCAGCTGACCGCCCTCGGCCGCCATGGTCACGGTGGTGTCCGCACCGACGACCGCGAACGCGATCTGGTTCACGACCTCCGGGATCACCGGGTTCACCTTGCCGGGCATGATCGAGGAACCCGCCTGCCGCGCGGGGAGCGTGATCTCGCCGAGTCCCGCCTGCGGCCCCGAGGCGAGGAGGCGGAGGTCGTTGCAGATCTTCGAGAGCTTCGCCGCGCTGCGCTTCACCGTGCCGGACAGCGTCATGAACGCACCGGCGTCGCTCGTCGCCTCGATGAGGTCCGGGGCGGTCACCACGTCGAGCCCGGTCGCGATCTCCAACTGCCGGCGGACCTCGTCGCGGTACAGCGGATCGGCGGTGATGCCGGTGCCGATCGCCGTCGCGCCGAGGTTCGTCTCCGCGAGCAGCGGCATCACCTTCGAGAGCAGGAGGACGTCCTCCTGGATGGTGTGCGAGAACCCGGTGAACTCCTGCCCGAGCGTCATCGGCACGGCGTCCTGCAGCTGGGTCCGCCCGATCTTCAGGACGTCCGCGAAGGCCCGCCCGCGCTCGGCGAAGGAGTCGGAGAGGGCCTCGAGCTGCGTGTTGAGCCGCCGTACCCCGAGGATCATCGCGAGCTTGATGCTCGTCGGGTACGTGTCGTTCGTCGACTGGCTGCGGTTCACGTGGTCGATCGGGTGCAGGTACGCGTAGTCGCCCTTCTCCCGGCCGAGCAGTTCGAGGGCACGGTTCGCGAGCACCTCGTTCGTGTTCATGTTCGTGCTCGTGCCGGCACCGCCCTGCACGACGTCGACCACGAACTGGTCGCGGAGCCGGCCGTCCCGGACCTCCTGCGCGGCGGCGTCGATGGCGTCGGCTCGCTCGCCGTCGAGCACCCCGATCGCCTTGTTCGCGCGGGCCGCGGCCTGCTTGACGGTCGCGAGGGCCTCGATCAGGTCCGGGTACACCGCGATCGGGACGGACGTGATGGGGAAGTTCTCGAGCGCCCGGAGGGTGTTGATGCCCCAGTAGGCGTCGGCCGGAACCTCCCGGCTGCCCAGGGAGTCGGTCTCGGTGCGGGTGGGTCGTGGTGCGTCGTTGCTCACCCGGCCCAGGCTAGTCCGAACCGTCCGGCCGGTCCTGGTGCGGTGGCGGGCGCGTGTCGGCGTGCGTCCGACGCGACCAGGCAGACGGCCGGGAGGCTCGTGGCGGCGCCGCCACGGGCCTCCCGGCCGCCCTCTGGTCGCGTCAGCGACCAGTCGTGCGCCAGGGCGCAGCACCCGTCAGTGGAACTGCGGGACGATGAGGTAGATGCCGTAGAGGACGGCCGCGGCGCAGACGGCGAAGCAGACGACCGCGAGCGAGCGGTACAGCCGCACCCCCGGCGGGGTCTGCCCGGGGAGCGGGAACCCGGCGGTCGCCGGCCCGACGGTCCCGTCGTCCTTGATCGTGTACTTCCCGGCGCGGGTGTCGGCGGCGCTCCAGAACCGGAGGCCGACCGAGTACACCGTCACGACGAAGCACGCCGCGACGACCGAGACCACCGCGACACTGACGAACGCCAGCCAGTCGATGCCCATCAGCGTCGTCCTCCCTTGCGTGCGGCCATGCGGCGCAGCGTGCGCTCGCGGCTCAGCTCGGCACGGCGGGCCGAGACGACCTCGGCGCGCTTCTTGCGCTGCATGTCGCGGCGCTCCTTGCGGGTCAGGACGGCGTTCGCGGCCACGTCGACCTCGATCGCGGCGGCCTGGTCGTGCGGCTTCCGCAGCGACCACAGGTACAGCCCGAGGATCACCGCGGCTCCGACCACCGCGTCGATGACGAGCCCGCCGACGCCGATGCGCGCGATGCCCGACGCCACGGCGCCGACCAGAGCCGCCGCCGGGAGCGTGATGAACCAGGCGATGACGATCTTGCCCGCGGTGGACCACTGGATCTTCGACCCGCGACGACCGAGGCCAGCGCCGATGATCGAACCCGACGACACCTGCGTGGTCGACAGCGCGAAGCCGAGGTGGCTCGACGCGAGGATCGTCGCGGCGGTCGAGGCCTCGGCTGCGAAGCCCTGGGTCGCCCGGATCTCGGTGATGCCCGACCCGAGCGTGCGGATGATGCGCCAGCCGCCGGTGTACGTGCCGAGGGCGATCGCGAGGGCACAGGCCATGACGACCCAGAACTGCACGCCCTGGTCCGCCGACTGGGCACCCGATGCGATCAGCGTCAGCGTGATGACGCCCATCGTCTTCTGCGCGTCGTTCGTGCCGTGCGCGAGCGACACCATCGAACTGGTGAAGACCTGGCCGAAGCGGAACCCACCGCGCTCGTTCGGGAACACCGGGCGCCGGGTGATGCGGTACGCGATGCGCGTCGAGAGGAACGAGACGAGCGCCGCGATCACGGGCGAGAGGAACGCCGGGATGATGACGACGGTGAGGAGCGCCGCGTAGTTGACCGACTGGAAGCCGGCGCCGACGATCGCGGCGCCGATGAGGCCACCGAACAGCGCGTGCGACGAGGACGACGGCAGGCCGCGGAGCCACGTGATCATGTTCCACACGACCGCGCCGATGAGGCCCGCGAAGATCATCTCCGGGGTGATCGCCACGCCACCAGGGCCCTCGTTGATGAGCCCGTGCGAGATCGAGGTCGCCACCGCCGTGCTGAGGAACGCACCGACGAGGTTGAGCACCGCTGCGACGGTGACCGCGACCTTGGGCTTCATGGCGCCGGTCGCGATCGGGGTCGCCATCGCGTTGGCGGTGTCGTGAAAACCGTTTGTGAAGTCGAAGAAGAGGGCCAACGCGATGACCAGGACGACTATGAGTGTGATGTCCACCGCGGGAAAGTGTCCCAGGCGACCGGCCCGAGCACAAACCCTGGTGTTCACCGGACGTTCACCATGCCTGTCGATCTGTTCAGGAACGGAACCATTCCGATGAGAGAATGTTCCTCATGGACACCGTCGAGCTCCTCGCCATGCTGATCGGATCGCTCGCGGTGACCGGGTTCGCACGGGCGAAGGGACTGCCGGCACCCCTGCTCGTCACCGCGGTCGCCCTCGCGGCGTCGTTCCTCCCCGGGCTGCCCCACATCGAGATCGACTCCGAAGTGATCCTCACGGTGGTCCTGCCGCCACTGCTCTACTCCGCGGCGCTCGACGTGTCGTGGCAGAGCTTCCGGACCTCCATCAAGCAGATCCGCCGACTCGGCATCTTCCTCGTCATCGTCACCGCGCTCGTGGTCGGCGCGGTCGCGTACCTCCTCATCCCGGACATGACACTGCCGGCCGCGATCCTGCTCGGTGCGATCGTCGCCCCACCGGACGCCGTGTCCGCCGCGGCGATCGGCCGGAAGCTCGGACTCCCCCGACGCGTGATGACGGTCCTGTCCGGTGAGAGCCTCATCAACGACGCGGCCTCGCTCACCCTGGTGCGGGTGTTCACGCTGATCATCGCCGGGACGTCCCTGACCGTCTGGCAGGACCTCGGCATCTTCGGCCTCGCGATCGGTGTCGGTCTGGTGGTCGGCGGCGTGCTCGGCGTGCTCGTGCACTGGATCCGGATGCGCATCAACGACCCCGTGGTCGAGACGATCATGAGCATCCTGCTGCCGTTCGTCGCGTACATCGGCGCCGAACACCTCTCCGGCTCCGGCGTCATCGCGGTCGTCACCGCCGGCCTCTACATCGGGTACAACTCGCCGAAGGAGGGCTACGCGACCCGCCTCCAGGAGCGCCCGCTGTGGACGAGCATCGACGTCATCCTCGAGGGCTTCGTCTTCGCGCTCATCGGGCTGCAGCTGAACGACGTCGTGCAGAAGCTCGTCGAGAGCGAGCGGAGCCTCGGCCAGACGCTGACCGCCGCCCTGGTGGTGCTGGCCGTCGTGATCCTCGTCCGGCCGCTGTTCGTGTTCGAGTCGTACGTCCGCAACCGGATCAACGGACGGTGGCTCCGCCCGCTGCGCATCCGGCTGTCCCGGGGCCACCCGTCGTTGCGGTGGATGCGCGGTACGGCCGAACCGAAGCTCAACTGGCGCGAGCTCACCGTGATCTCCTGGACCGGCATGCGCGGGGTGGTCACCCTCGCGGCGGCGGTCTCGGTCGTGGCGAGCCCGACGGAGATCCCGGCGCAGGACACCATCTTCGTGATCGCGTTCATCGTGACCGTCGGCACCCTGCTGCTCCAGGGCCTCACGCTGCCGTTCGTCATCCGGGCGCTCGACGTGCAGGACCCCGAGGAGGGCATCGAGGACGTCCGGAGCGAGATGCGGCTCAACGAGCGCACCACCCGCGCGGCGATCGACCTCATCGAGCAGCGGCGGCCCGAGTGGGGCGCGCGGTTCGGCGCCGAGGCCACCGACGTCTTCGTGGCGCGGCTCAAGGCACGGCTCGAGCGTGCGGCGGAGACCTTCCGACAGGACGCGCTCGAGGAGGAGACCGAGGACCAGCACCTGCCGAGCCGGCTCCGGGGGGCGCAGATGCAGGACATCCGGCGCGACCTGCTCGACCGGCGCGCGAGATCGTCCTCGACGAGCGGGAGAAGGGGAACT
>NZ_BACW01000011.1:0-1810 GCF_000333315.1 Curtobacterium sp. B8 | reverse complement strand
CGTCCGCCTCGGTCCGGGCCAGCCGGTGCCGCACCGCGTCGAGGTCCGCCTCCGGCACGATGACGCCGATGGTCCCGCTGCCGATGCCCGCACGCTCGGTGTCCACGAGTCCCGCCACGGTGTCGAGCACCGCGCTCCGGGGCACGTGCACGCGCTGCACGGGGTCGCCGTCGCGCACCGCTTCGTTCCGCGTGACCACGAGCCCCGCGGACTCCGCGTACTCCCCGGCAGCGCGCACGATCGACCGCGGCGTGCGGTAGTTCACCGTGAGCTCCTCGATCCGGTGCTCGATCGGCACCTGGGGAGCCCGACCACGGCGGCGACGGGCGAGCGCCCCCACCACGTCGTCCCACGTGCGAGCGGCCCCGGGCGAGGACCCCTGGGCCATGTCGCCCACGATCGTGAACGACCGCAGCGGGTTCCGGCGGGCGAGCACCCGCCACTGCATCGGCGAGAGCTCCTGCGCCTCGTCGACGACGATGTGCCCGTAGGTCCACTCACGGTCCTCGGCGGCGCGCTCCGCCGTGGTGCGCGGGTCGCCGCCCTCGGCGAAGGACCCGGCGACCTGCTCCGCGGTCACGATGCCCTCGACGCCCATGTTCTCGATGGCCTGACGCGCGTTCTCGATGTCTCGGTTCCGGCTGGCCTTCGCGGCACGCTTGGCCGCACCCCCGGTGGGGTCGAACGGGCCGAGGAGCTCCGCGGCCTCGTCGAGGAGCGGGACGTCCTCGACGGTCATCTCGCTCCCGCGCGCCCGGGAGAGCAGCGCCCGGCGCTCCGGTGTCCAGTTCGGGGTCAGCGAGGCGAGCCAGTTCGGACGCGCGTAGAGGTCCTCGACGAACTTCTCCGCGGGCAGCGGCAGCCATGCGGTGTTCAGCAGGACGCGGGCGTCGTACGAGGAACGGATGTCCTCGCGCAGGACCTTCTCGTCGGCTTCGTCCACCGTCGTGCCCCGCTCGCGCAGCTGGTCGGCGAGCAGCCGCGTCATCGCGTCGAGGGCGATCTTGTTGAACGTGACCCGTGCGACGTTGTGCGGCTTGCCGCGGTCCTGCGCGCGCTTCATCGCGTCGGCGACGAGCTGCGGCGGGACCACCAGCCGCTCCCCCTCGACGTCGAGCGTCACCGGCTCGGTCGGCACGACCTGGCGGGAGCGCACGGCCCGGCGCAGGAGCGAGGCCATCTCGGCCGATCCCTTGACGGCGGCGACGTCGCGGCGGTCGTGCGTCGAGGCGTGCACGCCCGGGTACAGCGAGCCGAGCGACGCCATCACGACGCCGGTCTCCCCGAGCGACGGCAGCACCTGTTCGATGTACGTCAGGAACGCCGACGACGGTCCGACCATGAGCACGCCCGACCCGCGGAGGCGCTCGCGGTACGAGTACAGCAGGTACGCCGCGCGGTGCAGCGCCACGGCGGTCTTGCCCGTGCCGGGGCCGCCCTGCACGATGAGCACGCCCTCGAGCGGGGACCGGATGATGCGGTCCTGCTCGGCCTGGATCGTGGCGACGATGTCCGTCATCCGACCGGTGCGCTCGGCCGTGACGGCCGCCAACAGTGCCCCCTCGCCCTGGAGGTGCGTGCGCTCGTCGTCGTAGAGGGCGGCGTCGAAGACCTCGTCCTCGACCCCGACGACGGTGCGACCGTCGAGCGTGAGGTGTCGCCGGGAGCGCATGCCCATCGGATGGGCTGCGGTCGCCTGGTAGAACGCGCTCGCTCCGGGGACGCGCCAGTCGAGCAGCAGCGGCCGGTGGTCGTCGTCCCGCAGCCCGACCCGGCCGATGTACCGGAACGCGTCCTCGTCGCTGTTCGG
>NZ_BACW01000012.1:0-4390 GCF_000333315.1 Curtobacterium sp. B8 | reverse complement strand
CGGGGANGCGTCCGCCTGCTGCGGCACCCGCCGGGAGGCCCGGACCGCCCAGGCGAGATCGGCACCGGCACGACGGATGCGCCCCTCGAGCGCTGCGGCGTCGCCCTCGGTCCCCCAGTCGTCGGTGGCCGCGAACACCCCCGTGGGCACGACGGCCGCACGGAGGTAGGCGAACACCGGCCGCAGGGCGTGGTCGATCGCGAGCGAGTGCCGCGCCGTCCCGCCCGTGGCGCCGAGCAGCACGGGCATGTCGGCGAGGGCGTCCTTGTCGACCACGTCGAGGAACGACTTCGCGAGGCCGCTCACGCCGGCGGTGAAGACCGGGGTGACGAAGACCACGGCGTCGGCCTCGACCACGGTGGCGATCGCCGTCGCCAGGGCGGGCGCGGCGAAGCCCGTGAGCATCGCGTCGATGATCTCGTGTGCGACGGGTCGGAGCTCGACGTGTGCGACCTCGGCCGGGGTGCCGTCCGCGAGGAGCGCCTCGGCGGCGGCCCGGCCGAGCCGGTCGGCGAGCAGGCGGGTGGAGCTGGGGTCGGACAGTCCGGCGGAGACGACGGCGATGGTGGTCATGATGGTTCCCGACTTTCGATGCGTTTGCATGAACATCGTACCGAACCGATCGCTCGGCGCAACCATTCCCACCCGGTCCCCACGGGCCTCCAGGCCGGGTACGGAGAACGCCCGGCCTTCCGAGGAAGACCGGGCGTTCAGCCGAGCAGTGTCTGCGACGGACTCAGCGACGCAGGCCGAGACGCTCGATGAGCGCACGGTAGCGGTTGATGTCCACGTCGGAGAGGTAACCGAGGAGACGGCGACGCTGACCGACCATGAGCAGCAGACCACGACGCGAGTGGTGGTCGTGCTTGTGCTCCTTGAGGTGCTCGTTCAGGTCGTTGATGCGACGCGTCAGAACGGCGACCTGGACCTCGGGGGATCCGGTGTCGCCCGGGTGGGTCGCGTACTCTTCGATGATCTCCTGCTTGACCTTCGCGTCAAGTGCCATGGATGATCCCCTTCCTGTCCGTTGCGCGGTGCCCGTGCCTGATGCACGAGCGCTCTTTGTCCGCGGCCGTTCGACGGCAACCGGAGAAGCCTACCAGGTCCTCAGGCCGTCCGGGGCCGCAGACGACCGCGACGGGGAGCCGGCAGGAGGCTCCGCACCAGGCCGACGAGCGTCGCGCCGAGCAGCCCTCCGAGACCGTTCGACAGGACGTCCCGCGGGTCGGACACCCGATCGGGCAGGAACGCGCCCTGGTACGACTCGATGCCGCACGACAGCCCGACGGCGACGATCGCGCCGAGCAGCCACCAGCGCCGCGGGAGCCAGAGCGCGGCCAGCATCCCGACGGGGACGAACATGGCGATGTTCGCCAGGAACTCGGTCCGGTCGTAGGTGAGCCAGCCGCTGCCGGTGAGCCGCTGCGCCCACACGATCGCGTGCTCGACGAGCGACCCCTGCGCCGCCGTGAAGACCTGCGGCGTCAGCGTCATCCGCCAGATCACCCAGGCGTAGGCCGCGGTCAGGGCGAGGAGGAGGAGTTTCCGGAGCATCCGGAGAGTGTTGCGCACCCCGTTCGGGAAACCGCTGGCCTGCCGCTGGCAGAACGCCCGGAGCCGGTCCCCGCAGCAGGGGTGCGCCTGCGAGCATGGGGGCATGACGGACCAGGGGAACCGCCCGCAGCCGAGCCGACGGTCGTCGGCGCGCCGCCAGTGGACGTGGATCGGCGCCGCGGTCGTCGCGGTCGTCACGGTCGTGGTCGCCCTCGTGGTCGTCCTCCCCCGCGGAGGGCAGACCCCGGACGGGCGGCAGGTGGTGCAGCGCCGGACGGCCGCCCAGGCGTTCCCGGGCGGCCTCGCCGTGCAACCGGCATCGGAGAACCAACCCGGACGCCGCGAGGCCGAGGCCCGCGCCGCCGGCGACGACCGGACCGCCGGCGAGATCGCCGTCATCGCCGACCAGCCGATCGCCACCTGGCTGACGGACGACTCGGTCGCGGCGACCCGGGCGACCATCCGCGACGTGGTCCGGAGCGCCCGCCAGCAGGGCCGGACCCCCGTCTTCGTGCTGTACAACGTGCCGGACCGCGACTGCGGGCACTACTCGAGGGGCGGCAGCACCACGAGCGGCTACGTGCCCTGGGTGCGTGCCGCCGCTCGTGCCATGGCCGGTTCGCACGCGGTCGTCCTCGTCGAACCCGACTCGATCGCGCAGATCGCCGTGTGCAAGCGACTGCAGGACAGCCGGCTGCCCCTGCTCCGGAAGGCCGTCGGAGCGCTGAGCGGGCACGGCCTCACCGTGTACCTCGACGGCGGCAACGAGAAGCGGGTCCCGGTCGCCCAGCAGGCGTCGTGGCTGCGGCAGGCGGGGGTCGACCGGACGCAGGGCTTCTTCACCAACGTCTCGAACTTCTACCGCGTCGACACCGAGCGGGCCTACGCCGACGAGCTCGCCGACCGGATCGGCGACGACCCGCACTTCGTCATCGACGTCTCGCGGAACGGCCAGGGGTGGCGGGGAACCTGGTGCAACCCCTCCGGCGCGGGGCTCGGTCAGGAACCGCACGTGACCCTGGGCAGCAGCCGACTCGACGCCCTGCTCTGGGTGAAGACGCCCGGCCTGAGCGACGGCACGTGCAACGGCGGACCGGCAGCGGGCCAGTGGTGGCAGTCGTACGCCCTCGGCCTCGTGGCGAACCGCAAACAGGACTGACCGGCGCTCGTTCCCGGCGCGGTGTCGGTGCCGGGTGCCAGCATCGGGACATGACCCCGACCGTGTGCCTCCGCTCCGTCGTCCCGCCGTACCTCCTCCGCGCCGTCGCCGACGCCGACGCGGCAGGGTTCCCCCGCGCGTCCTCCGCCGCGCGGACCGCACTGGCCTCGCTCGACGTCGTCCAGCAGCCGAAGCACGAGCACGCGGTGCGTCCGCAGACCGTCAGCGGCACGGTCGACCGGTCGCCGCAGCGCACGATCTCCGACGCGCACGGCACCACCACGCTGCCCGGTGACCCGGTCCGGCACGAGGGCGACCCCGACAGCGGCGATCCCGCCGTGGACGAGGCCTACACAGGGCTCGGGGACACGCACGCGTTCTGGCTCGAGGTCTTCGACCGGGTCTCGATCGACGGCGCCGGGCTCCCCCTCGACGCGACGGTGCACTACGGGCAGGACTACGACAACGCCTACTGGGACGGCAGCCGGATGGTCTTCGGTGACGGCGACGGCGAGGTCTTCGAGCGCTTCACGATCGCGGTCGACGTCATCGGCCACGAGCTCGCGCACGGGGTCACCCAGTACACCGCCGACCTGACCTACCAGGGGCAGTCCGGGGCGCTCAACGAATCGATCAGCGACGTCTTCGGGTCGCTCGTGCTGCAGTACGCGCGCCGACAGACCGCAGAGCAGGCCTCGTGGCTCATCGGCGAGGGGCTCTTCACGCCGCGCGTGCAGGGCGTCGCGCTCCGCTCGATGCGTGCGCCGGGCACCGCCTACGACGACCCGGTGCTCGGCAAGGACCCGCAGCCTGCGACCATGGCCGGCTACGTCGAGACGACCGACGACAACGGCGGGGTGCACACGAACTCCGGCATCCCGAACCACGCGTTCTACCTCGCGGCGACGGCGATCGGCGGCAATGCCTGGGACGGCGCCGGCGCCGTGTGGTGGGACGCCCTCACGTCGGAGTCCGTCACCGCGTCCATCGACTTCGCGGGCTTCGCCGGGGTCACGGTCGATGCGGCGGCCACCCGGTTCGGCACCGACTCGCGGGAGCACACCGCCGTGCAGCAGGCCTGGCGGACGGTGGGCGTCCTCGGCTGACGCTCCCCCGCGCCCACGCCGCTCGGCGTACGGTCGGGTCATGCACATCGAGGTCCGCCGGTCCGGAGGCTTCGCCGGCACCACCCGGGGCTGGCAGGTCGACACCGACACCTGCGACGACCCCGCCGCCTGGACCGACCTGGTCGGGACGCTCCCCGGCGACGTCCCGGCGCCGTCGCCCGTCGTCCGCGACGACTTCACGTGGACGATCACGCTCGAGCAGCGCACCGTTTCGATCCCGGGCAGCCGGCTCGACGGTCCGTGGGCGGCCCTCGTGACACGCGTCCGCGACGAGGGCGACACCGTCTGAGGCGCCGCCGCGTCGGCCGGACCGGAGGCGCAGCATGCGTCCGCCACGCGCCTCCCGTCGGGCGCCGGTCGCGTCGGCCGCGCGCCGGACCGGAGGCGCGGCGCGAGCCGGCCAAGCGCCTCCCGTCTGGCACTCGTCGCGTCGGCCGCGCGCCGGACCGGAGGCGCGGCGCGGTTCCGCCACGCGCGTCCGGTCAGGCACCCGTCGCGTCGACCGCGCGCGGCACGAGTCCGACGAAGCGCGGCTCGATCGACACGTGCG
>NZ_BACW01000013.1:0-1734 GCF_000333315.1 Curtobacterium sp. B8 | reverse complement strand
GCGGACAGATGGCCGTCGCCGGGGCGGACTGGCGGACGAACGCCGCGACGCAGATCAACTGGGGACTGGCGTACATCCACGACGCGTACGGCTCGCCGTGCGCGGCCTGGAACCACGAGATGAGCGTCAACCCGCACTGGTACTGACCGGGCCGCGTTCCGGCCTGGAGGCGCGGGGCGGGCCCGCCACGGGCCTCCCGTCCGGTGGGCGGGTGGGTGGGTGGGTGCGTTGCAGGCCGGGCCGACGCAGCATGGTGCGAGGAATCGCGCATGGTGCGAGGCATTTCGCCTCGCACCACGCGCATGACCTCGCACCGAGTCCGCACCTCGCTCGCACCGTGCGAGGGTCGGCAGCCGAGGCGCACCGCTCGCCGGAGGCGGACCCCGTTCCGGCCTGGAGGCACGGGCGGGCCCGCCACGGGCCTCCCGTCCGGTGGGTGGTGCGTTGCGGGCGGGGCCGGCGCAGCATGGTGCGAGGAATCGCGCATGGTGCGAGGCATTTCGCCTCGCACCATGCGCGTGAGCTCGCACCGAGTCCGCGCCCCGCTCGCACCGTGCGAGGGTCAGGCCGCGCGCCCCGCTGCGTCCGACGCGTCGTCGGCGGGCCAGCCGCCGAGGCGCACCACCTCGCCGGAGGCGCTGACGAGGCGTGCCGCACGACCGCTCGCCCGGAGCATCGCGGGCGCAGCGCGACCCCGCACGATCGCGGCGGTCGACATCGTGTTCGCGGTGACACACGACGGCGCGACGACCGTGGCCGAGCGCCAGACCGGCTCCGCGGGGAGGCCCCACCGCGGGTCGAGGATGTGGTGCCGTGCGCGGCCGTCTTGCTCCCAGCGACGCTTCTGCGTGCTCGAGGTCGCGACCGACCACCCGGAGGCGATCCGGACGTGGTCCGCCGGGTCCGTGTCGAGGTCCTGCACGCGCACCTGCCAGCCGCCGGAGGGGTCCGGGCCGGCCGTCGCGACGTCGCCGCCGAGCGACACGAGCGCGCCGACGCCGAGGCGTGCGGTGATGCTGGCCGCGGCCATGTCGGCGGCGGCGGCCTTCGCGGTCGCGCCGAGGTCGAGGCGGACGCCGGCGGGGATGCGCAGGAACGTACCGCTGAGGAGGATCCGCTGCCATGCCGGCCGGGGGTCGAGGGCGTCCACGGTCCGGCTCGTCGGCGCGAGGGGTGCCCCGGTGTCGCCGGCCGTGCTCGCGAACGCCGCGTCGTAGCCGAGGGACACCATGCGGTGGCCCAGGGTCGGGTCGACGTCGCCGTCGCTCAGTCGGGCGGCGTCCAGGGCCTGGTGCACGAGGGCCGCGAGGAGCGGCGAGACCTCGGTGCCCCGCTCGAGGTCGGCCGTACGGGCGACGAGCTCGGAGTCCTCGCGGAAGCGGCTGCACGCCAGGTCGACGGCGTCGGTGACCGCACGGACGCAGGCCTCCGCGGCGGCGAGGTGGCGTCGATCCCGGTGGTCGAGGACGACGCGTGCGGTGGTGGTCCAGAGCTCCCACTCGGTGGCGGCGCGCACGTCAGGATCCCGTGGTGGTCGCGTCCGAGGACGAGTTCTGGCTGCCCTGCGTGACCCCGGTGGACGAGCTGCTGCTGTCGCTGCTCGTGCCGGAGTCGGTCGAGCTGCCCGTGCCGCTGCTGCTCGTCCGGTGTCGGTCGAGCTGCTCGTGCCGCTGCTGCTCGTCCCGGAGTCGCTCGAGCTGCTCGTACCGCTGCTGCTCGTACCGGTGTCGGTGC
>NZ_BACW01000014.1:0-6085 GCF_000333315.1 Curtobacterium sp. B8 | reverse complement strand
CCGGCAACGCCAGGGCCAGGCAGCGACCACACCCGACAGCGCGGGCAAACGCCCGGGCAGCAGCGTCAGGACGCGCGCGACGCCCGGCGAGCGGCGAGCTCGTCGTCCGGATCGGCAGCGGGAGCCGCGTCGAGCTCCACGAGGGAGGACTCGACCTCGCGCAGGACCTTGCCCACCGCGATGCCGAACACGCCCTGCCCACGGGAGACCAGGTCGATGACCTCGTCGTCGGAGGTGCACAGGTAGACCGAGGCGCCGTCGGACATCAGGGTGGTCTGTGCGAGATCGGACACGCCCGACTCCCGCAGCTGGTTCACCGCGGTGCGGATCTGCTGCAACGAGATGCCTGTGTCGAGCAGCCGCTTCACGAGCTTGAGCACGAGGATGTCGCGGAACCCGTAGAGCCGCTGCGAGCCCGAACCCGCGGCACCACGGATCGTCGGCTGCACGAGTTCGGTCCGGGCCCAGTAGTCGAGCTGACGGTAGGAGATGCCGGCTGCACGGGCGGCGACGGTGCCGCGGTAGCCGTTCTGCTCGTCGTGGTCGGGCATGCCGTCGGTGAAGAGCAGACCGAGGTCGTACCGCGTCATGTCCGACCCGGTACCGGGGGTGTCAGTCCCACTCATGCGCTTGCCTTCCACGACGATCGAGCCCCCACCCGAAGCTTCAATGCCGGGTTGAGAGTTGTTCCGAGGTCCACGGTAGCGACTCCGAGCCGTCGCGCGCGGGACATCCGCTCCGGCGCGTCCGGCGTGTCGAGGATACGCCCCGCCCTCCGACACCCGCCAGAAACGGGAGCCTCCCCCAGCGAGCGCTTCATGCGTCGAGACGCCCGATCGCCGACCGGATGAGCTGCGACCGGATGGTCTCGAGGTGCCCCGCGATCTCCCGAGCGAGTTCGGTGGCCTTGGCCTTCGACGTGGCGTCTCCGCGACGCGAGACCGGCATCAGCGCGGACTCGATCAGCCCGACCTCACGCTCCGCCGTCGCCCGGAAGGTCCGCAGGTGCCGCGGTTCGATGCCGGAGCGCTGCAGTTCGACGAGCGCCTTCAGGACCGCGACGGCGTCGTCGCCGTAGGTGTCGGTCGCGGGCAGCAGGGACGCGGTGACCGCATCGGCGAGCAGCATCGGCGTGGCCCCGGCAGCGCGGACGGTCTCCTCGCGCGTGTAGCGGCGCTCGCGCCCGAGGATGGACGGCTTCGGCGCTTCTCCCCCACCCGGCAGCGTCGGTTCGCGACCCGCGTCGAGGTCGGCGAGGTACTCCTTGATGACCTTGAGCGGCAGGTAGTGGTCGCGCTGCAGTCCGAGGATGATGCGCAGGCGCTCGACGTCGGCCGGCGAGAACTTGCGGTAGCCGCTGGCGGTGCGGACCGGCGTGACGAGTTCGCGTTCCTCGAGGAAGCGCAGCTTCGAACCGGCGAGGTCCGGGAACTCCGGCTTGAGGCGAGCGAGGACCTGCCCGATCGTGAGCAGGTCCGGCGCCGCGGACCCCGCCCGGGCCGCGGCGGACCGCGCGGGCACTACGCGGTCGCCAGGCGCGCCAGGTCGACCCGGGAGGCGTAGAAGGTCAGGCGGAACTTGCCGACCTGGACCTCGGACCCGTCGGTGAGCAGTGCCTCGTCGATGCGGGCACCGTCGAAGTAGGTGCCGTTGAGCGACCCGAGGTCCTTCACGGTGAAGCTCGTGCCGTGGCGGAGGAACTGCGCGTGCTTGCGCGACACCGTGACGTCGTCGAGGAAGATGTCGGCGTCGGGGTGCCGACCGGCCGTCGTGACGTCGGAGTCGAGGAGGAACCGCGCGCCCACGTTCGGGCCGCGACGGACCACGAGCAGCGCCGAGCCGGAGGGCAGCGCCGTGATCGCGTCGCGCTCTTCCGTCGAGATGCCGGACTCCGGCGTGAGGGCGGCAGCCTGCTCCAGGCTGAAGGTCATCGTCGTGTCGACGAGTCGCTGCTGCTGGGTGCGAGCGTCGTTGCCGGCCGGACCCTGCTGCGGGACCACTGGATCGGACATCGTGGACCTCCCTCTCTTGGCCCATCAGCGTATCGGAAACGGGTGACCCCGCGGGAGCCCGGAAACGGGCTGTTCACAACTCGGCAGTCCGCGATCAGCGAACGTGCACGGAACCCACACCGAGACGAACGGGAGGGACGGCGCATGCCCGCACCGCGCCTCCCGTCCGTCACATGGTCGCCACCGGCGGACCGACACTGCCGGGGCGGAGGCGTCACTGCTGCAGATCCGACAGGATCTGCTTGATCTCGGAGTCCTTGAGCTTCACCCACGGCGAGCCGTCGGGGTCGCTGGTCGAGGCCTCCGGGCTGTCGCCGGTGTTCCACCACTTCGCCTGGTACGGCACGCCGTCGAACAGGACCCGCGCCCCGGTGTCGTACTGCTTCGTGCCGGACCACGACGGGTAGGTGCCCTTCGGCAGCGTGACCTGCTGCACCGGCTTCTCGCCCTGCAGCACCGGGCCGATGAGCTGCCACGGCGTCTCGTAGGCGCTGAGCACCGGGTCGTCCGGCAGGTCGCCCGAGGTCCACCACTTCGCCTCGTAGACGTTGTGGTGCCAGACGATCTTCGTGCCCTCGAGGTAGGACGCGTCCGCGCTCCACACCGGGTACGGGCTCGTCTTCGGGTCGTCGGTCGGTTGCACGGTCGCGCTCGGCTCGGCCTTCGTGACGTCCGATGCCGCCGCGACGATCCCGCCGGTGAAGCCCTTGCCGAGGACGTCGGCGAACAGGACACCGCCCTGGTCGACCCCCGAGCAGGAGTTCGACACCGTCGACAGGTTGACGTAGTTCGATCCGCAGGTGGTGTCACGGTTCAGGGACCACATCGACATGCGCCCGAGTCCGCGCTCCCGCGCCCACGCGTTGAGCTTCGTCGCGTCGGCGAGCGAGAACACCTCGTCCTGCTCGTCGTTCTGGCCGATCATCGGCGTCGCGCCGATCTTGTGCCAGAGCGTCCGGTCACCGAGCGGCGTGCCCGACCGCGTGTACAGGATGCCGAGCTGGCGCTGGACCTCCTGCAGGGTCTGGACCGAGGCCGAGTACATGCTCTGGCTCGAGCCCTTGCTCTGGCCGTAGTCCATCGTCATCGCGTTGACGCCGGCGAGGTCGACCCCGGCCTTGAGGAACTGCGCGACCGCGGTGGTCCCGTCGCTCGTCAGGCCACCGGGTGCCGCGGGCAGCGTGAGCCAGACGGCGAGCGGGTGGCCCGCCGCGCGACGCTCGTCCTGCAGCTGCTTCACGGCGGCGGCTCGACGCTTCCCCGCGGCGTGGTTCGTGAGGTCGTCGCCCTCGACGTCGAAGTCGACCGTGCTGACGTCGTAGCGCTGCACGACCGTCCGGTACGCCCCGACGAGGTCCGACGCGCTCGTGCAGGTGGTGGCGAGCTCGTCGTTCGCGAGTCCGCCGAAGGACACACCGACCTCGCCCTTCTGCTGCTCGAGCCGGGCGATCCGCCGGTCGAGGTCGAGCGAGTCGGACGCGCCCTGCAGCGAGTACGCCGAGCCCCACGTCGGGGTGCAGGCGTCGTCGTGGTCGGCGACCACGAACGAGAGCATGACGTCGCGGCCCTTCGTGGACTTGACGTCCTCGAAGGCGAAGGTCGGGGTGGCGGTCACGTCCGTGTAGGCGGCGAACCAGCTCTGCTGGGCGTCGGCTGCGTGCGCGGACTGCCACCGGTCGAAGCCGGCGTAGCCGCCGACCGCGACCGCGGCGGTCACCACGACCGCGAGGCCGACCCGGAACGGGGAGAGTCGTCTGGTGGAGGACATCAGGCAGCGGTCCGTTCGTCGGAGGTGGTGGTCGTGACGGTCGGGGTGCTCCGGGTCGCCGGGGCGCCGACGGTGCCGACGCCGTGGCGGGTCGGCATCTCCGCCCCGCCGTGGCCGAAGTAGAGCACCGCGCGCCAGTCCCCGACGACCGGCTCCGGCTCCGGCAGCAGGCCCCTGCGCGCGGCCTTCCGGTCCTGTCGTGCCTGCCGGCGACGGGCGCGACGGGCGGCCCGGGCGGTCGGGTCGTAGTACATCCACTTCGTGGCCCAGAGCCAGACGTCGACGATCGAGTTCCAGATGCCGATGTAGGCGACGATCGCGTACAGCGCGAGCAGGGCGTTGAACGCCGCGAACACGGCGTTGCCCCAGTTCTGCGCCTGGGAGTCGCGGACGAACGTGAAGACCGAGAACGCGACCATCGCGTACGGCGCGAGGACGTACAGCGCGGGCGAGGCCGTCCGGTCGCGGACCTTCGGGGTGCGGGCGAACGGGATCTTCTTCGCCGTCAGCGCCTGCTGGACACTCTTGAGCACGCCGGCCACGTTCACCGGCATCAGGATGAGGTTGAAGCCGTAGATCCGGAGGATGTCGGTGCGCTTGTAGCCGCAGTACTTGAGGTCCGAAGCGAACAGCCAGAAGTACGGCAGCGCGGCGAGCAGCACCATCGGGCTGAGCAGCCGGGAGTCGTACGGGTAGGCGAGCAGGAAGATGAGCCCGAGCGACCCCCACGCGATCGACGCCATGTAGTTGACACGGAGCGACATCTCCACGATCCCGACGCGCTCCCCGCGCTGCCGGCGCTCGCGCACCTGGCGGAGGTACTTCGGGAGGATGAGCAGCCCGCCGTTGGCCCAGCGGCGACGCTGGACGATGAGCGAGCCGAAGTCCGGCGGGGTCGCGCTGTAGGACAGCCGCTCGGGGTAGTTCACGAGGGTCCAGCCGTGCATGCCGAGGTCGACGCTCGACTCGGTGTCCTCGATGACCGTGCGGTCCTGCACGTAGCGCTTCACCTCGAAGCCGCCGACGGTCTCGACCTCCTCGATGTCGCGCAGCGCCCGGGTCCGGATGACCGCGTTCGCGCCGACCCAGAAGGTGGCGTTGTGGCGGGACATGCCCTGGTGGAGGATGTGCTGGATGTCGGTGGTCGCACCGGCGAGCCGCTCGATGCGGGTCGCCGCGCCCCGGAAGGACGAGTACGGCGTCTGGGTCACGGCGACGCGGGCGTTCTCCGGCTGCTCGAGGAAGTACACGAGCCGCAGGCAGTAGTCGCGGAGCAGCACCGAGTCGGCGTCGAGGGTCAGGACGTAGTCGGACGCCGGGACGACGAGGTCCGCGGTCGTCGGGTCCGACACGGTCCGGAGCACCGTGCCGCTCGCGGTCTCCTCGAACGCGTACGCGCCGCCGAGCAGGCCGATGTACGAGTTGAGGTTCATCGCCTTGTTCGCCTCGTCGGAGAGGTTCACGAACCGCTTCCGCTCGAAGGTCGTGATCTCGGCCGTGAAGGTCCAGGCGAGGCGACGGGTCAGCTCGAGGGCGCGGGCACTGGTGACCTCGGTGAAGGCGTGGTCGGCAGCGACGGCGTCGACGATCGCGGCCTCGAGGGCCTCCGAGGTCAGTCGGAGCTCGTCGGCCAACGCGACGAGGACCTGGTCGTGGAAGAAGTGGTCGACGTGGTCGACGACCTCGTGCTCACGGGCGTGCCGTCGGAGCCACGCGTCGGCCCAGCGGTGGTGCTCGACGAGGGTGCGGAGCGCGTCGACCGAGGCCTGCGGCGCGGTGTCGGCGTCGATCTCGGCGACGAGCAGCGCCTCCTGGAACCGGCGGGACGGCGCCGCGAGCTGCGACTGGATCCGGCCGGCGACGGCCCGGGTGCGCTCGAGCTTGTCGGCCACCTCGGGGTCGGTCGGGAACGGGGCGTCGTCGACGAGCAGGACGACGCGGAGGTTCGGGTACTCCTGCAGCGCCGCCGACCACAGCGTCGTGGCGACCACGTCGGGCTCCTCGGCGTAGCTCGGCACCAGGACCGTCATCGGTGCCTCGTGGCCCTCGGCTTCCACGGGGCGTCGTACCGCTTCGGGCCGATGAGCGAGAAGACGTCGCCCTCCCGCCCGTCCTCGCGGACGAGGGTGGCGGTCAGCCCGAGGCGGCGGCGGGCCTGCAGGTCCGCGGTCAGCTTGAACACCGGCGCGGGCAGCAGGTGGACCTCGTCGTACACGATGAGGCCCCAGTCGAGGGCGTCGAGCAACGACAGGTGGGTGTACTCGCCCTTCCCGCGCGCGGTGGAGGATCTGGTAGGTCGCGATCG
>NZ_BACW01000015.1:0-2163 GCF_000333315.1 Curtobacterium sp. B8 | reverse complement strand
TCGGGCCGGGCAGTCCCGACTCGAACCGGGGCGTACGCACGGCGGACGGCCTCCCAGTAGGGCTCGAGGTCGCCGACGGCGTCGAGGGACAGCCCCGTGTCGCGCTCGGTGTGCGCCAGGGCGGCGACGAGCGCGGACATGCTCGGCTGGCTCGTCGTGCCCGCCATCGGGGCCGCGGCGACGTCCACCGCGTCCGCACCGGCCCGGGCAGCGGCGAGGAGCGTCGCGAGCTGGCCGCCGGCGGTGTCGTGCGTGTGCACGTGGACGGGCTGGTCGAAGCGCTCCCGGAGGGCGACGACGAGCCGCTCCGCGGCGCCGGCGCGGAGCAGCCCGGCCATGTCCTTGATGCCGATGACGTGCGCGCCGGCCTCGACCATCTGCTCCGCGAGGCGGAGGTAGTAGTCGAGCGTGTAGAGGTCCTCCGCCGGGTCGAGCAGGTCGCCCGAGTAGCAGAGCGCCGCTTCGGCCACCGACGTGCCGGTGGCGAGCACTGCCTCCAGGGCGGGTCGCAGCTGGCTGACGTCGTTGAGGGCGTCGAAGATCCGGAACACGTCGACGCCGCTGGCGGCGGCCTCGGCCACGAACGCGTCGGTGACCTCGGTCGGGTACGGCGTGTAGCCGACCGTGTTGCGGCCACGCAGCAGCATCTGCACGGGGATGTTCGGCATCGCCGCCCGGAGTGCCGCCAGGCGCTCCCACGGGTCCTCGCCGAGGAAACGGAGCGCGACGTCGTAGGTCGCGCCGCCCCAGGCCTCCACGGAGAGCAGCTGCGGCGTCAGGCGAGCGACGTGCGGAGCGACCGCGACGAGGTCCTTCGTGCGGACCCGGGTCGCCAGGAGCGACTGGTGGGCGTCGCGCATCGTGGTCTCGGTGACCGCGAGCGCCGTCTGTGCCCGGAGCGACCGCGCCCACTCGGCCGGACCGAGCTCCAGGAGCCGGTCGCGCTGCCCGGGCGGCGGCGCGGCGGACAGGTCGACCGCGGGGAGCTTCTCGCTCGGCTCGACGGTCTGCGGACGCCGCTCGCCGTTCGGCTTGTTCACCGTGACGTCGGCGAGCCAGTTCACGATCTTGGTGCCGCGGTCCTTCGACACGTGGCCGCCGAAGAGCTGGGGGCGCTCCTCGATGAACTTCGTCGACACGTCGCCGCGGTCGAAGTCCGGGTCCTCGAGGACGGCCTGCAGGAACGGGATGTTCGTGCTCACGCCGCGGATCCGGAACTCGGCGAGGGCGCGCTTGGCCCGGGACACGGCCGCCGGGAAGTCCCGACCGCGGCAGGTCATCTTCGCGAGCATCGAGTCGAAGTGCGGGCTGATCTGCGCGCCGGTGGCGATCGTGCCGCCGTCGAGTCGGACGCCGGCGCCGCCCGGGCTGCGGTAGGTGGTGATCTTGCCCGTGTCCGGTCGGAAGCCCTGGGTGGGGTCCTCGGTGGTGATGCGGGTCTGGAGCGCGGCGCCGTGGACCGCGACGGTGTCCTGCGACAGCCCGAGGTCGGCCAGGGTCTCCCCCGCCGCGATCCGCATCTGCGACTGCACGAGGTCGACGTCGGTGACCTCCTCCGTGACGGTGTGCTCGACCTGGATGCGGGGGTTCATCTCGATGAAGACGTGCTGGCCGGCCCGTTCGCCGTCGGTGTCGAGCAGGAACTCGACCGTGCCCGCGTTCACGTAGCCGATCGAGCGGGCGAAGGCGACGGCGTCCCGGTGCAGGGCGGCCGCGATCGACGGGTCGAGGTTCGGCGCCGGGGCGATCTCGACGACCTTCTGGTTCCGGCGCTGCACCGAGCAGTCGCGCTCGAAGAGGTGGATCGTGCCGGCGTCGGTGCCGGTGGCGTCGGCGAGGATCTGGACCTCGATGTGCCGCGGACGGATCACGGCCTGCTCGAGGAACATGGTCGGGTCGCCGAAGGCGCTGTCGGCCTCGCGCATCGCCTCCTCGAGCGCGGGCCGGAGTTCGTCCCGGGTCTCCACCCGACGCATGCCCCGGCCGCCGCCGCCCGCGACCGCCTTCGCGAACACCGGGAAACCGATGGCGTCGGCGCCCGCGAGGAGTTCCTCGACGTCGCGGCTCGCCGGTGTGCTCGCGAGGACGGGAACGCCGGCGGCGATCGCGTGCTCCTTCGCGTGACCTTGTTGCCGGGCATCTCCAGCACGTGCTCGCCCGGGC
>NZ_BACW01000016.1:0-1334 GCF_000333315.1 Curtobacterium sp. B8 | reverse complement strand
TGTCTGGGGGTGTGGGGGTCGACGTCGGTGGGGAGCCGACGACGGTACGGTACCTCCTCGTCAGGACGAGACGACAATCCCCCGTGGGGGTGTCACTCCGAGCAACGCGCGGACGTCAGTGGAACCAGTCCTGCGCCCGGATGTCGCGGAGTGCCTGACGGCGGACCTCGGGGTCGAGCGTCATCACGTAGACGGTGCCGTCGAGGTGGTCCACCTCGTGCTGCAGCGCCTCCGCCATGAGGCCGTCGCCCTCGAGGACGACCTCGTTCCCGTCGACGTCCACACCGCGGACCTTCGCGTGCGGCCACCGCCTCGTCGGGTAGCCGAGACCGGGCACGGAGAGGCAGCCCTCCTCCATGAGCTCGGGCTCGCCGGAGACCTCGACGACCTCGGGGTTGAGGACGTAGCCGACCTCGCCGTCGACGTTGTACGAGAACGCGCGGAGGCCGACGCCGATCTGCGGGGCCGCGACGCCGGCGCGACCCGGCTCCTTGACGGTGTCGATGAGGTCCTGCACGAGGTCCCGGACGCCCTGGGAGCCGAGCGCCTCGGGGCGGATCGGGTCGGACGGGGAACGGAGGACGGGATCGCCGAAGAGGCGGATGGGACGGACGGTCACGTTACTGCAGCACCACCAGGAGGTCGCCGGCGTCCACCTGCTGGGTCGCCGGGATCGCGAGACGGCCGACGGTGCCCGCCACGGGCGCCGTGATGGCCGCTTCCATCTTCATCGCCTCGATGCTCGCCACGGCCTGGCCGGCCACGACGACGTCACCGACGGCGACCTTGAGCGTCACGACGCCGGAGAACGGCGCCGCCACGTGCTTCTGGTCGGACGGGTCGGCCTTCTCGGCGGCCTTCGTCTCGACCTCGATCGACCGGTCGCGGACCGCCACCGGGCGCAGCTGCCCGTTGAGGGTCGCCATGACCGTCCGGATGCCCCGCGCGTCCGCCTCGCCGATCGCCTCGAGGCCGACGAACAGGTCGACGCCCTTGCCGAGGCGCACGACGTGCTCCTGACCCGGCCGGAGTCCGTAGAGGTAGTCGACGGTCGGGACGACCGAGAGGTCGCCGAAGCGCTGGCGGACCTCCTCGAACTGGCGGGTGGGCTGCGGGAAGAGCAGCCGGTTCAGCGCCTGCTGCCGGTCGCGCCCCGGCGTCGCGAGGTGCTCGCGCTCGGCCTCGGGCACCGGTGTCACCTCGGTGCGGACGTCGCGGCCGGCGAGGACCTTCGACCGGAAGGGCTCGGGGCCAGCCGCCGGGCAGGTCGCCGAGCTCGCCCGCCATGAAGCCGATCACGGAGTCCGGCACGTCGTACCGCTCCGGGTGCTCCT
>NZ_BACW01000017.1:0-1795 GCF_000333315.1 Curtobacterium sp. B8 | reverse complement strand
GATCGCGGGCTGGATCTACCGCGCGCTCACCGGGCAGGGCGAGAACCTGTACCAGGGCATCCTGCAGCAGTACGGCTTCAGCACCGGCTTCGTCTACGTCGCCGCGCTCATGGTGGTCTCGTCCGTGCTGAGCATGGCGATCCGCCAGATCCGGCACCTGTCCGAGAAGCCGAGCGACTTCTTCCGCCTGCCGATGTTCATCATCGTGTCGACGTTCTTCCTCATGCCGATCCGCCTCATCGGCTTCTTCCGCCTGGCCCACGCGTCCGGTTGGGGGACCCGTGCCGGCGCCTACGCCGGCGGTCCGATGGAGGAGGACCCGTCGGCGGCCGCGCAGCCGCTCCCGGTGGCCACGCAGACGCCGATGAGCCCGGTCGACGCCGGCCGGGTCCGCGACGACCAGGCAGCTGCCGACCGCGCGTTCGACGAGATCTTCGGCGCAGGCGCAGGTGCAGGCACGGCCCGGCCGTCGTTCGCGCCCGGCGCCGACGCCACCACGAACTCCACCGCGACGGTGCTCGCGACGCGACGCTCCACGGAGCCCGCCGCGACCTCGCGCGCAGCGGCCCGACCGGTCAAGGTCCGTCGCTACAACCCGTACGCCGCGATCCCGTACGTCATCGGCATCGCGATCTTCGCCCTGGAGGCGTTCCTCATTGTCTGACCTCATCCGCTCCTCCGGTGCTTGGTGGGCCCAGTCCAGCAAGCACGCCAAGCTCACCGCCCTCGGGACGACCGCGATCCTGGTGGTCCTCGGACTCATCACCTGGACCGTCTGGGTGTCGCCCTCGGGCCCCGTGTCGACCGCCGTCCACCAGGCGCTCGGCGTCACCCCGCCCAAGAAGAAGGTCTCCGCGGCGGAGTTGCAGACGCAGCTCACCGCCGCCCAGGAGAAGATCTGGGCGCTCGAGGGCAAGCTCGACTCGACGACGGCCAAGGCCGGTTCCCGCGGGGACCAGATCGCCGACCTCAAGGCGCAGATCGCCTCGCTGCAGTCGCAGCTCGGCGCCGCGAAGAGCCGGACGGGAGGCACGACCACCGCGAGCGGGTCGGGCTCCGGTTCCGACGGGGCCGGTTCCGGCGGGTCCGCGTCGGGCTCGTCCGGCGGCTCCGGGACGTCCGGCGGGAACGCGGCCTCCGGGTCGGGCTCGGGCAAGGGTTCCGGCTCCGGCGACCACGGCGTGACCAATCCGAACGGCGGCCCCTCGAAGGACCCCGACGGCGCCACCCCGGTCTCCGTGCCGACCAAGGCGCAGATCATGGCCCAGCCCACGCGGTGGTACGGCCTGTACACGGCGCAGTCGCCCTTCAACTGGGCCGAGTACGACGAGGTGTCGCAGCAGGTCGGCAAGGCCACGAACATGGTGGGGTTCTTCCAGGGCTTCGACCAGGACTTCAACGCCAGCGCCGTGCAGCGCTCGTGGGCGAACGGTCGCCTGCCGCTCATGACGTGGGAGACCGCGCCCGCGAAGACCGGCAACGACGCGAAGTACGTCCCCGGGTACACCAACGAGGACATCGTCACCGGGAAGTTCGACGCCTACCTCACGAAGTACGCCAAGGCCCTCGCAGCGAACAAGCAGCCGATGGTCATCCGCCTCGATCACGAGATGAACGGCTCCTGGTACAACTGGTCCGAGGGCACCGCCCAGCAGAACGCCGCCGGTTCCTACGTGGCCATGTGGCAGCACGTGCACGACGTCTTCCAGGCGAACGGCGCGAACCAGTACGTCATCTGGAACTGGGCGCCGAGCCGCATCGACAAGCTCGGCAACCCCAAGTACATGCAGCTCGA
>NZ_BACW01000018.1:0-15126 GCF_000333315.1 Curtobacterium sp. B8 | reverse complement strand
CGCCCCACCACGTGGGAGACGACCGTCCGCATGCCCGCGGCGTTGTCGACACTCACGGAGTCGAAGCCGTGCGAGCGTCGGTCGTCGGCGAGCACCACCACGGGGATGCGTCGGGCGACGTGCTCGAGCAGCTCGTCCGGCACCGTCTGCGCGAGCACGGCGAGGCCGTCCACGCGTCCGGCGACGTCGTTCACGATGACGTCCCGCGACGGCCCGCGCCCGGCCGCGACCATGAGGGCCAGTCCGCGCTGCCAGGCCTCGAGCTCGGCGCCGCGCAGGACCTCGTCGAAGTAGAGGTTCGAGGAGAACGGCTGGGTGACGTGCCGTCGGTCGTCGACCACCCGGACCCCGCCGTCCGTGACGAGGTCGGGGCGCTCGTCCGGGACGACGTCGAACCCGGGCAGGAGGAGTCCGACGACGCCGGTGCGCTTGCCGGCGAGGGCGCGGGCGTTCCCGGACGGCACGTAGCCGAGCGTCCGGATCGCCGCCTGCACGCGGTCACGGGTCCCCTCGCGGACGGCGTCCGGCGTCCGGAGCACCCGCGAGACGGTGGCGATCGAGACGCCGGCCGCGGAGGCGACGTCGTAGACCGTGGGAGGCGCGGTGCGCTGTCCAGCCAAGCCGTGCCTCCCGTCCGCCGTCGCGCTGGTGCTGCCGCGCCCGGCGCGGCCGGACCATCCTAGGCACGCCGCCGCGACCGCCCTGTCCACAGGGCGTCTCGGACTCTTGCGCTCTGCGGATGATCGGCGCGACAATTGGGCGACCTCAGTACGTCCCGTGAGGAAGCGCATCAGCAGGCAGGGGCCTGCTCCACCACCGATGCCCACGCACACAGGAGCCAACGATGTCGAAGAACACGCGCGGTCAGAGCCGCGACCTGATCACGGAGTCGATCGCGATCGACGAGGTCAAGAGCGGACTGCTCGACCACAGTCAGGGCAACCAGAACGCCTGGATCTTCGGCGAACCCGACGGGTCGGAGGAACCGACCGTCTGACGGCGCCACCGCCGGCGCGGCGCCGCAGCGCACGGCCGGCCCGACGCCGCAGCGCACGGTCGGCCCGACGCCTCAGCGCGCGGTCGGCCCGACGATCGCCATGCCCGCACCGCGCAGCCGACGACGCTCCTGCGCGATGAACGCCAGCAGCCGATCGTTGGTCCCCGCGACGTGCGCTGCGAGCAGGTCGGCAGCACGGTCGGCCTCGCCCGCGCGGACCGCGTCGAGGATCGCGCTGTGCTCCTCCCACGCGGCGTCGCGGGCCTCGGGCGTCCGGACCTCGATCCACCGGGTGCGCTCGAGGCGGGTGAGCGCGTCGGCGACGGCGTCGGTGATGAAGCGGTTGCCGCCGAGCGCCGCGAGGTCGAGGTGGAACGTCGAGCCCATCCGGATGCCCGACCGCTGGTCCGGTGCGGCGCGGAGGTCGTCGAGGTGCGACCGGACCTCGTCGAGCTGCTCGGCTGAGGCTCGGGCGACGGCGAGCCTCGCGGCCGCGGGCTCGAGCACGCCCCGGAGCTCGGCGAGCGACGCGATCTCGTCGAGGTCGATGGGCGTGACCGTCCACGAGCGGCCCTCGTGCAGGATGAGCCCTTCGCGTTCGAGCCGCGACAGCGCCGCGCGCACCGGGGTCCGCGAGGCGTGGAACCGCGCCTCGAGCCCGCGCTCCGAGATGCGCTCCCCCGGAGCGATGTCGAGGGTCAGGATCGCCGCCCGGAGGTTGTCGTAGAGCTGCGCGGTCTGCGAGACCGGCGCGTCGTCCGTCGTCATCGCCTGCGTCGTTCCAGCCACGGTCGGAGAGCCTAGCAGGCATGGTATACCGTTTTGGTATACCAATCGCTGCTCCGATGGGAACCCCGTGACGACGACCACCGCTCCACGCCCGACAGCGAACCGCCGCGCGTGGACGATGCTCGCGCTCGGGGTCGCCGCGCAGGCGGCCGGCACGCTCGTGGTCTCCGCGCCGGCGCTCCTCATCCCGTCCCTGCACGCGCACGGCATGCCGCTGCCGGCCGCCGGCCTGCTCGCGGCGGCGCCGACGTTCGGCATGGTGCTCACGCTCATCGCCTGGGGAGCGATCACGGACCGGTTCGGCGAACGAGCCGTGATCGCAGGCGGACTCGTGCTCACCACCCTCGCGGTCGCCGCCGCGTGGGCCGCCGCCGGTGACACCGTGCTGCTCGGGCTGGCGTTCCTCGCGGCCGGGATGACGAGCGCCTCGACGAACGCGGCGAGCGGCCGGGTCGTCGTCGGCTGGTTCCCGAAGGAGCGCCGAGGCCTCGCGATGGGCATCCGGCAGATGTCCCAACCGCTCGGGGTCACGCTGGCCGCGGTCACGGTCCCGCAGCTCGCGGAGACGGCCGGCGTCCGGGCCTCGCTCGTGCTGCCGGTCGTGCTCTGCGCCGTGCTGGCCCTGCTGTGCGCGGTCGGCATCGCGAACCCGCCGCGGCCCTCCCGGGAGACCGCGGCGGCGGAGCAGGTGGCCAACCCGTACCGCTCGGGCGGGTTCCTCTGGCGGATCCACGCGGTGTCGGTGCTGCTCGTGGTGCCCCAGTTCACGCTGTCGACCTACGGCCTGGTGTGGCTCGTCGGGCTCGGCTGGCCCACCGGTGCGGCGGGTCTCCTCGTCGGCGGGGCGCAGTTCGTCGGGGCGATCGGCCGCATCCTCGTCGGGGCGTGGAGCGACCGGGTCGCATCCCGCGTCGGCCCCCTGCGGATCGTCGCCCTGAGCGCCGCCGTGGTGATGGGCGTGCTGGCGCTCGTGGACGCCACACACCTCGCGGCCGGTGCGGTGTTCCTCGTGGTCGCGACGAGCGTGACGGTCGCGGACAACGGGCTCGCCTACACGTCGGTGGCGGAGGCCGCTGGACCGTTCTGGTCGGGCCGGGCGCTGGGGGCGCAGAACACGGGGCAGTTCATCGCGGCGAGCGCCGTGGGCCCCGGGGTCGGAGCACTCGTCGCGGGACTCGGCTTCGCCGCGTCGTTCTCGATCGTGGCGGTGCTGCCGCTGCTCGCGCTGCCGCTGGTGCCGCGGAGCGACCGCTCGCACGACTGAGGGCCGTCCGGAACGACCAGGGACGCCCGGACCCACCGGGGGTGCCCGGACCGACCGGGCAGCCATGGAAGCGCGGGACGCGCGGGACCGGGCGACGGACGGGAGGCCCGTGGCGGGGCCGCCACGGGCCTCCCGTCCGTCGGTGGGTCGCGCCTCAGGCGGGGACGGCCGGCCCGACCGGCCAGCGCAGGAGCGCCGCAGCCGCGGCACCGCCTGGCAGCGACGCGGCGTTGACCAGCACGAGCTCCGCGTCCGTCAGCACGGCAGCCCGCACGAGGGCGCAGACCGCGGGCACCGGGCCGATCACCGGGACGCCCGCGGCCTGCTCCGGAGCCGTCGCGACCCAGGGCGCCGCCCCGAGCGCGAGGAGCGTCCGGTCACCGATCGCCACGGCGTCGAGCGCCACCACGGACCCCTGCGCCTGCTGCAGCGCCTCCACGACGGGCCCGAGGCCGGCCACCGCCTGGTTGTCGCCGCGGCCGACGTGGGTGCGCAGGAGGTCCTCGAGGTCGTGCCGGCGGGTCGCGACGACGCGGGCGAGCGCCACCTCGACGTGCTCGACGAACGCCTGCTTCGATGCGGTGTCCGCCCGCGGGTCACCGGGGAACACGGACACGAGCGCCTTCGTCTCGTTCGACAGCGACTTCACGAGGAGTTCCCTGGCCGTGACGTCGCCGGCCACCACGACGAGGCCCGGTCGGAGCTCGCGCACCGTGGCGTCGAGGGCGCCCGCGAGTTCGGACTGGTTCTGCTTCCAGATCTCGGCGGTGTGGGCCTGCCAGTGCGGCTGCTTCCACCCGGTGCCGGCCTTGGCGTAGTGCAGCGTGTCGTTGCGGCCCTCGACCTGGCGTTCGGCCGACGCGACCGGTGCGTGGCCGAGACGGTAGGTGCGGAACGCACCGCCCTCCTTGCCTGCGTGCACGACGAGGAACGGCAGGTCGACCGGCCGGTGGGCGACGAGCGGCACGAGGTCCGGCACGGCCCCGACACCGACCGACTCGGCTCCGTGCACGTGCCCGGGGAGGACCTCGCTCAGCACGACGGCGCCGTCGTGGACGAGCACGTACCGGGTGACCGGCGACGGGGCACCGGCCTCCTGCTCGAACTCGGCCGCGATCGCGTCGACGACGGCGTCGGACGCCCCCTGCGCGCGCAGGGACTCCTCGACTGCCCGGAGCCGGAGTGCCGCCTGCCGCCGCGGGTCCTCGACGTTGCCCGAGACGTCGGCGTAGGCCCACGCCCAGGTGCCCCCGCCCTCCAGCCGCTGTCCCAGGATCTCGTGCAGTTCGCTCGTCGCGTTGGTCGACGTCATGGCAACTCCTTCCGCTCAGCGTGCCGGAGCAGGACAGCCCCGACGGCGGACGGGTTCATCGGACCCTCTCACGGTCCCCGGCGTCCGCGTGCGCCCACCATCCACCCCTCGGGCGGGGCGCGTCCACATCCGCCAGGGAACGTCCAGCGACCTGCGTGAAAGTACAGCAACGCTCGGTTTTGTGCTTTGCTGGGCGGGACCCCGATCGACGACGAACCGGAGCCGTGCAATGACGCCATCAACCAGGCGGAGCCCGATCACCAGACGACAACTCCTGGGCTTCGGCCTGGGGACGGCGGCGGCGGGACTCCTCGCCGGCTGCGCGGTGCCGGGCTCCACGAACGTCAACAAGGCGGCGCTCATCCCCGCCGCGTCCGGCGGGGAGACCGTCCAGCTCACGTACTGGGCGTGGCTCAAGGACCTGCAGAAGGTCTGCGACGTGTGGAACGCGGAGCACCCCCGCATCCAGGTCACCGCGAACTGGATCCCCGGCGGCAACAGCGGCGGGTACCAGAAGATGTACTCCGCGCTCGCGGCCGGCGGCGGCCCGGACATCGGGCAGGTCGAGCTCCGCCAGATCCCCGAGTTCATGCTCGCGAACGGCCTGACGGACCTCGCCCGGTACGGCGCGAAGGACTTCGAGTCGAAGTACGACGAAGCTGCTTGGGCGCAGGTGTCGTTCGTGGACGGCATCTACGGCATCCCGCAGGACACCGGGCCGATGGGCTTCTACTACCAGACGGCGATCCTCGAGCAGGCCGGCAGCGAGCCACCCACGACCTGGGACGAGTGGAAGGTCCTCGCCGAGAAGGTCCGGAAGACCGGCAAGCAGAACTACCTCGAGGTGTTCCCCGTCGCCGATGCCTCGCCGTTCGCCGCGTACGCCCAGCAGGCCGGGGCGCGGTGGTTCCGGATCGACGGCGACGAGTGGGTCGTCGACATGACCGACGACAAGACGATGATGGTCGCCGAGTTCTTCGACGGCTGCATCGACGAGGGGCTCGTGGACACGTCCGCCGGTGCCTACACCCCCGGCTGGTACGCCGCGTGCGCGAGCGGACGGATCGCAGCCGTCACGAGCGCCAGCTGGGGCGATGCGCTCATTGAGTCCGTGCAGGGCGGCGAGGGCAAGTGGAAGGTCGCGCCCATGCAGACCTGGGGCGACACGGGCTTCGGTTCGAGCGCGATCGGCGGCTCCACCGCGGCGGTCCTGGCGAACGCGAAGCACCCGGCGGAGGCGCTCGAGTTCATCACCTGGATGACCACGTCGAAGGAGGGCATCGACGCGATGATCAAGTACTGCGGCATCGGGTGGTCGCCCGCGGTCGACTACATCGGCGAGCAGCGCGAGCAACCGTCGAAGTGGTTCTCCGGCCAGAACTACAACGAGGAGGTCTTCGTGCCGGCCTCGAAGGAGCAGAACGTCGACTGGTCGTGGTCCCCGGTCACCCAGTCCGCGTTCACGAGCCTGCAGAACCAGTTCCGCCGCAAGCTGACCGGCGGCCTGAAGCTCACCGACGCGGTCGAGCTCGCCCAACGGGAGATCGTCCAGTCCTTCAAGGACAAGGGCCTGAGCGTGAGGACCGCACGATGACCGCCACCCAGGACCGCGCGACGGCCGCCTCGCAGCCGCGCACCGGCTTCCGCACGAGCACGAAGGCCACGGCTGCCCAGAAGCGGGCGCCGTGGATCCTGCTCGGACCCTTCCTCGCACTGTTCGTGCTGACCTTCATCATCCCGATCATCAGTGCGCTGTTCCAGAGCTTCACCACCGTCGACCGCAAGGGCCTCTTCGGCGAGGACGGCGTCGTCGGCCGGTTCGCCGGGTTCGACAACTACGCGATCGCGCTGCAGGACTCCGGGTTCGTCGCCTCGATCGGCCGCATGCTCCTGTTCGGCATCGTGCAGGTCCCGGTGATGATCGTCCTCTGCACGATCCTCGCGCTCCTCCTCGAGTCGGCGAGCGCCCGCTGGCCCGCGTTCTTCCGGGCCGTGTACTTCATGCCGTACGGGGTGCCCGGTGTCATCGCGACGATCCTGTGGTCGTTCCTCTACGTGCCGGGGCTCTCCCCGATCGTGGCGCTGCTGCAGTCGATCGGGCTGCAGCCGGACTTCCTCGGCGCGAACAGCGTCCTGTGGTCGATCGCGAACATCGTCACGTGGACCTACACGGGCTACAACATGCTCATCATCGTGGCGCAGCTGAAGTCGATCCCCGGCGAGGTCTACGAGGCCGCGAAGATGGACGGCGCGAACGCGTTCCAGGTCGCGTGGCGCATCCAGATCCCGCTCATCGCGCCGGCCCTCGTGCTCACGACGGTGTTCTCGATCATCGGCACGCTGCAGCTCTTCGCGGAGCCGCAGATCCTGTCCACGGTGGCGCCCGCGATCGACACCGAGTACACGCCGAACTACGCCGCGTACACCAACGCGTTCGCCTTCAACGAGTACGGCGTCGCGTCGGCCCAGGCCGTGATCATCGCGCTGGCCGCGTTCGTCCTGTCGTTCGCGTTCCTCGCGTTGACGAACCGCCCGCCGAAGAGCGAGCGGGACCAGAAGAAGCGCGCGAAGCGCGACGGCCTGGAGGCGCGGCGTGCGCTCCAGACGCGTGACACGTCCGCCACCGGGTCGCGACCTGCCACCGGCGCCGCGAACCGCAGCACGACCACCGGAGCCGCGCCGCGCCTCTCCCCATCGCCACGGCCGGAACACCGCTCCGCAAGCTCCGCGGTGCCCCGGAACCGGGCGACGGGGGCCCAGACCGACCAGAAGGGTGCGGAAGCATGAGCGGCGAGACGATCCAGGCACCGGTCACCCGGCAGGCGGCGGAGCCCGTCGACACCACAGCCATCACCGCGCACGAGCGGCGCAAGCTCGACCGCTCCGGGAAGTCGCAGATCGTGGTGACGGGCATCCTCGTCCTCGTCGCGATCTACTTCCTGGTGCCGCTGTACTGGGTGGTCATCGCGGCGACGAAGACCACCGGCGCGCTGTTCTCGACGAACGGGTTCTGGTTCGGCGGCGAGTTCGCGCTGTTCAGCAACATCCAGCAGGTGTTCTCGTACGACGGCGGCATCTTCGTCCGCTGGATCGCGAACAGCATCCTGTACTCCGGCGTCGGGGCCGTGCTCGCAACCTACTTCGCCGCCGCCGGCGGGTACGCGCTCGCGAAGTACGAGTTCCGCGGCCGGCAGCTCGTGTTCGGCACGATCCTCGGCGGCGTGCTCGTCCCGGGGACCGCCACGGCACTGCCGCTGTTCCTGCTGTTCTCGACGCTCGGCCTGACCGACACCTACTGGAGCGTGCTCATCCCGAGCCTCGTCTCCCCGTTCGGACTGTTCCTCTGCCGGGTGTACGCGGCGGCGTCGGTCGACACGGCGTTGCTCGAGCAGGCGCGCATCGACGGGGCCGGGGAACTCCGGATCTTCCACACGATCGTGCTGCGCCAGATGACCCCGGCGCTGGTGACGGTCTTCCTGTTCCAGGTGGTCGGGATCTGGAACAACTTCTTCCTGCCGCTGATCATGCTGGCAGACCAGAAGCTGTACCCGATCACACTGGGACTCAACAACTGGCGGGCACAGGTCGATCGTCTGCCAGAGTTCTACCAGCTCACCACCGGCGGAGTGCTCGTCTCGGTCATCCCGCTCGTGATCGCGATCATCGTCCTGCAGCGCTTCTGGCGCGGGGGCCTCACGGAAGGATCGGTCAAGGGTTGACCGTCACTGCACGACCATCCGCCGACTCGGCACTCGCCGACCTGGCGTCCACCACCCCCGGTTCCGACTCGCGTCTCGCGCCCCGCGCGTGGTTGCACACGGACGCCCCCTCGCTGTCGCTGGACGGCGAGTGGGACTTCCGCTGGGCACCGGTCGCGGACGTCCCGCTCCCCGGCGCCGACGACGAGTGGGGGTCACTCCCCGTGCCGTCGCACTGGGTGCTCCACGGGCACGGGGCACCGAGCTACACGAACCTCCAGTACCCGTTCCCCATCGACCCGCCGAACCCGCCGGAGGAGAACCCCACCGGCGACCACCGGCGCACGTTCTCGCTCCCGGGGTCCTTCGATGCCGCAGCACGTGTGGTGCTCCGGTTCGACGGGGTCGAGTCGCACTTCCGGGTGTGGCTGAACGGCACGCTCGTCGGCTGGAGCACCGGTTCGCGGCTCGTGACCGAGTTCGACGTCACCGCCCTGCTGCGGCCGGGGTCGAACGAGCTGCTCGTGCGCGTGCACCAGTGGTCGGGCGCGTCCTACCTGGAGGACCAGGACCAGTGGTGGCTGCCGGGCATCTTCCGCGACGTCACCCTGCTCGCGCGTCCCTCGGCACCGATCGACGACGTGTTCGTCCGCGCTGGTTGGGAGCCCGTGCTCGGGTCGGCCGCGACCGCGGGAACCGCTGCGTCGGGCCGGCCGTCGACCGGCACGGGGACGATCTCCGTGCCGACGATCGACGCGACGTTCCCGGTGCGGTTCTCCGTCCCGTCGCTGGGCATCGACGTCACGTGGGCGTCCGCGTCCGACGTCGCTCCCATCACCGTCGAGGGCGTCGAGCCGTGGAGCGCCGAGCTGCCGCAGCTGTACGACGCGACCCTGTCGACCGGTACCGCTGCGGGCGGCCGAGCCGGCGGTGAGACAGTCTCGCTGCGGCTGGGCTTCCGCTCCGTGCGGATCGACGGCGACCGGTTCCTCGTGAACGGTGAGCGCGTGGTGTTCCACGGCGTCAACCGCCACGAGACCCACCCCGTGCGGGGTCGGGTCTTCGACGAGGAGCACGCCCGCGCGGACATGGCGCTCATGAAGCGCAACAACGTGAACGCGATCCGGACCTCGCACTACCCGCCGCACCCGCGCGTGCTCGACCTCGCGGACGAGCTCGGCTTCTGGGTGATCCTGGAGTGCGACCTCGAGACCCACGGCTTCATCTTCACCGGGTGGGTGGGCAACCCCTCGGACGACCCGGCCTGGCGCGACGCCTACCTGGACCGGATCGCGCGGACGGTCGAGCGGGACAAGAACCACCCCTCGATCGTGATGTGGTCGCTCGGCAACGAGTCCGGCACCGGGCGGAACCTCGCGGCGATGTCGCAGTGGGTGCACGACCGCGACGACGAGCGTCCGGTGCACTACGAGGGCGACTACACGGGCGAGTACACCGACGTGTACTCGCGGATGTACCCGACGCTGCAGGAGACCGAGTCGATCGGCGGCGGGACGCCCACGCCCCTGCTCGAGTGCGGTCCGGCCGAGGCCGCTCGGCAGCGGTCGAAGCCGTTCATCCACTGCGAGTACGTGCACGCGATGGGCAACGGTCCGGGGCAGATCGCCGAGTACGAGGCCCTCGTGGACACGTACCCGCGGCTGCACGGCGGGTTCGTGTGGGAGTGGCGCGACCACGGACTGCTCACCCACACGGCCGACGGCACCCCCTACCACGGCTACGGCGGCGACTTCGGCGAGGTCGTCCACGACGGCAACTTCGTGATGGACGGGCTCGTGCTGCCGGACGACACCCCGACCCCGGGGCTCGCGGAGTTCGCGGCCGTCGTGGCACCGATCCGTCTGTCGTCATCGGACACCACGCTGCTCGTCGAGAACCGCTACCACTCCGCTTCGACCGCTGGCTTGCGGTTCTGCTGGACGCTGTCGCGGAACGGTGTCGTCGAGGCGTCCGGCCGGTTCGCCCCCGGGATCATCGCCGCGCGGGCCTCGGCCACGGTGCCGGTGCCGGACGAGGTGCTCCGGGCCGGGGCGGAGCGGGACACCCTCGCACCGGGCGAGGAGCTGTGGTTCGACGTGACCGCGGAACTCGCCGGACCGACGGCCTGGGCGGACACCGGCCACGTCGTTGCACGCACCCAGCGGCTCGTGGCGAGCCGACCGGCGGACGCACCGCGGGCCTCCCGGCAGACCTGGGACGGCGACCGCCTCGGGGACGCGACGTTCACGGCGCGCGGCGACCTGTCGTCCTTCAAGGGCCACGAGGTGGCCGGGCCGCGGCTCGAGCTCTGGCGCGCGCCGACGGACAACGACAGCCTGGCGTCACAGGGCGGGTACGAGACGGCGGACCCGGTGCTCACGCACGGCGTCGGGGACCCGGACGCCCCCGCGTCGGCGGTCCGGTGGCGGGAACGCGGGCTCGACCGGCTGACGCACCGGCTCGTGTCGGTGTCGCGCACGCCGTCGGGCCTGGAGCAGCGGGTCCGGGTCGCGGCGGCGAACAGCGGGTGGGGCGTCGACGTCACGCACCGCTGGACGCTGACGGACGCCGGGTTGCAGCTGCAGACCGACGCCGTGCCGTTCGGTGCGTGGGACGTCACCTGGCCGCGGATCGGGGTGCGGTTCGACCTGCCGGTGTCGCTCCTCGAGGAGGACGTCACGTGGTTCGGGACGGGGCCGGCGGAGTCGTACGCGGACTCGTCCCACGCGGCTCGGGTCGGCCGCTTCACGGCGCCGGCGAGGTCGCTGACGGTCGACTACTCGATGCCGCAAGAGACCGGGCACCGGCCGGGGCTGCGGTCGCTCTCGGTGGGCGACCTCACCGTGTCGACGGTCGGGACGCACCGGGCTGGGTTCACGCTCACCCCGTGGACGGCGCAGCAGGTCGGGCGGGCCGGGCACCCGTACGAGCTGCCGATGCCGGACCACACGTACCTGTACCTCGACGCGGCGCAGCACGGGCTGGGGTCGCGGGCGTGCGGGCTCGACGTGCTGCCGGAGCACCAGCTGTGGCCGCAGGCGTTCTCGTGGAGCGTGGTGCTGGCGTAGGGCGCGTCCGCGGGCGGGCCGCGCGGGGGGCGTTCGCACAACCAAAGTCACCCCGAACCAGGCGGAAGCGTGGTTCGGGGTGACTTTGGTTGTGCGCTGGCGACTCGCACCGCGGGCGCCGCGAGGCGCGCGGCGGCGCGGGCCGCGAGGCGCCGCGGGCCGCGCGGCGGCGCGGGCCGCGCGGCGCCCGCCGCGCGCTACGCCTCGAGCGCGCGCAGCGCCTCCGGGTCGCTCTGCTCGAGGAACGCCGTCAGCCGCTCGGGCTCGCCCTCCTCACCGATCGCCGCTGCCGCGCGCCGCAGGGCGAACAGGGCACGGAGCACACCCCGGTTCGGCTCGTGCGACCACGGGACCGGCCCGGCACCGCGCCAGCCGGCCCTCCGCAGCGCGTCGAGACCGCGGTGGTAGCCGACCCGGGCGTAGGCGTACGACTCGAGCGTCGCGCCACGCTCCCAGGCCTCGTCGGCGAGCAGTGCCCACGCCAGGCTCGACGCCGGGTGCGACACGACGACGCTCGCCACCGGGGTGTCGGCGGCGAGCGCCGAGGTCACCTCCGGCTCGTCGGGCAGCAGGGTCTCGGGGGTGGTGGGGTTCGGCAGCAGGTTCTCCGGCATGCCCCCAAGCCTGTCACGCCCGGATCGGCAGGCCTTGCGTGCCGCGCACGGCCGGGCTACCGTGGGGCTCCACCCCGTCGTCACCTCGGGGTCGCGGTGCGGGACGACCGGCCGCCGACACGGGTGACGGCCACGGAGGTCCCCCGACGGAAGCAGACGAGTTGCTGTCGATCACCGGTTCCGCTCAGCCCACGCGCTGACACCGTGATCGCGCGCCCCCGTTGGGCGCTCCACCGCCCGTGCCCGACGGCACGGCGGTGGCTCCGGTGTCGTGCGCCCAGCACCGACAACCGGGGAGGCACCCGCATGCCCATCAGTCCGTCCGTCGTCCTGAACGACCTCGGCTTCACCTGGCCCGACGGCACCGTCGCGCTCGACCACTGCACCGCCGCCTTCGGCCGCGGTCGAACCGCCCTGGTCGGGAGGAACGGGGCGGGCAAGTCCACGCTCGTCCGGCTCGTCACGGGGCAGCTCCACCCCACCTCGGGCACGATCACGACGTCGGGTCCCGTCGACCTGCTGCCGCAGCGCCTCGCGGCGCGGCCCGGCGACACCGTCACCGACCTGCTCGGCATCCGTCCGACGGTCACCGCACTCCGGGCGGTCCTCGGCGGTGATGCGTCGCCGGCGCACTTCGACGCCATCGGTGACGACTGGGACGTGGAGGAGCAGGCGGCCGCGGCACTGTCCGGCATCGGTCTCGGGCTCGACGGCGCCGACTTGGACCGCCCCGTGTCGACGCTGTCCGGTGGGCAGGCCGTGCTCGTCGCAGTCGCCGGGATCCGGATGCGCCGAGCGCCGATCGCGTTCCTCGACGAACCGACGAACAACCTCGACCGACGGGCGCGCGGGGTGCTGCTCGACATGGTCGACGGCTGGTCGGGAACGCTCGTGCTGGTCAGCCACGACCGAGAGCTCCTCGAGCACGTCGACGAGACGTGCGAACTCCGGACCGGGGCGCTGACGGTGTTCGGGGGCACGTTCAGCGCGTACGAGGAGCGCCTCGCCGTGCAGCAGGCAGCGGCCCTCCGTGAGGTCCGGGTGGCCGAGCAGCGGCACCGGACCGAGCAGCGGCAGCGCATCGAGGCCGAGACGAAGATCGCCCGGCGGGCACGCGCCGGGCGGAAGTCGGCCGAGAACATGCCGAAGGGGTGGTCTGACGAACGACGGAAGCACGCCGAGCAGACCGCCGGTCGACTGCGCACCGGGTACGCCGGGGACGAGGCCGCGGCGCTGACGGCGAAGCACGAGGCCGCAGCCCGGGTCCGGGTGGACGAGTCGATCACGGTCGTGCTCCCGGACCCGGACGTCCCGGCGTCGCGGTCGATCGCCACCGTGACCGTCCGCGGGCGGGACACCGTCGTGCAGGGGCCGGAACGGGTCGCGGTCACGGGCGACAACGGGGTCGGCAAGACGACCCTGCTCGAACAGCTCGTCGGTCTGCCGGCGGCGCGCGAGCACCCGTTGCCCGACACGCGGGCGGCCGCGCACGTCGACCGGATCGGCTACCTGCCGCAGCGGAAGGACTCGCTCGACGACGCGGCCACGGTGTTCGACAACGTCCGGCGGGGTGCGCCGGCGGCGACGGACGCGGAGGTGAAGAACCGGCTGGCCCGGTTCCTCGTCCGCGGCGACGCCGTCGAGCGGCTGGCGGGCGACCTGTCCGGCGGCGAGCGGTTCCGGGTCGCGTTGGCGGCGCTCGTCCTCGCGGACCCGCCGCCGCAGCTCCTGGTGCTCGACGAGCCGACGAACGACCTCGACCTGACGAGCGTCGACCAGCTCGTGGACGCACTCCGGGCGTACCGGGGCGCGCTCGTGGTGGTGAGCCACGACGAGACGTTCCTCGACCGGCTCGACCTCACGACCAGGGTCGAGCTGTCCTGACGGTCAGTGCCGCTTCGTCGGACGGATCGCGAGCGACTCCACCGTGCCACGCTCCGGCAGGTCGACGACGGTGCGGACCGCGGCGGCGACGTCCTCCGGGGCGAGGTAGTAGGCGGTGTCGTAGTCCTCGCCGAGCTTCTCGGTGAGGGCGCGCTGCATGTCCGAGTCGGTCCGGCCCGGGTGCACGCTCGACACCCGGACGCCGTTCGCCCGCTCCTCCTCGCGGAGAGCGTCGGCGAACGCGCGGAGGGCGAACTTCGACGCCGCGTACACCCCGCCGCCGGGGCCCGAGTGGAAGCCGGAGCCGCTGTTGATCGGCACGACGATGCCCCGGGCTGCGCGGAGGGCCGGGAGGGCTCGGCGGGTGAGCTCGGCGACGGCGAACACGTTCGTCGCGAAGACCCGCTCCCACACGGCGCGCTCGGTGTCGGCGACGGTGGTGCCCTCCTCGACGCCGGCGTTGTGCACGAGCACGTCGAGACGCTCCGGCAGGGCGGGGGCGTCCCCCGCGCCGAGGTCGCCCACGAACGGCGACGCGTGCGGCAGCTCGGCCACAAGCGCGTCGACGGCCTCGGCGCTGCGGCCGCCGACGAACACGTGGTGCGTCCGCCCGAGGTCGAGGGCGATCGCCCGGCCGATCCCGCGGGTCGCGCCCGTCACGAGGGCGGTGGGCAGGCTGACGGGAGGCGCGGTGTCGGTCATGCGCACCAGCCTACGGATGCGACGTGGCGGGGCCGCACCGTGCCTCCCGGCCGGTCGTGCGACGGCAGTCGCCGCCGGACACGAGGCGGAGGCGACCCGTTGCGGGTGCGCCGCGGACCCGCTCAGTCGCGCTCGGCGCCCTGCCGGATCCTGATGCCCTCGAGGACGTCCTTCGCGCGCTGCTCGTCCTGCTTCTCGATCTGCCGGGTGTCGCGCTCGGGGAGCTGGATGTCCTCCTCGGCGCGGATGCCGGCCTGCAGCTCACGGCCGCGCTCGAGCTCGGCGTCGAACTCCGCTCCGAACAGCAGGGCGTTGTTCGTGATCCAGATCCAGAGCAGGAAGACGATCACACCACCGAGCGAGCCGTACGTCGCGTTGTAGTTCGAGAAGTTCCCGACGTAGAACCCGAAGCCGACGCTCGCGATCACCCAGATGAGGATCGCGACGATCGAACCACCGCTCACCCAGCGGAACTTCGGCTGCTCGACGTTCGGCGCCCAGTAGTAGAGGACGGCGACCACGATCACGGCGATGACGAGCAGGATCGGCCACTGCACGATGAGCAGCACCGTCGCGGCGACGTCGCCGAGGCCGATGACGTCGCCGATCGTCTTCGCGAGCGGGCCGCTGACGAGGACGACCAGACCGAGCACGAGCAGCACGACCGTGAACAGCGTCACGCCGAGCATCGTCGGGCGGAGCTTCCAGATCGGCCGGCCCTCGCGGACGTTGTAGATGCGGTTCATCGCCCGGCCGAACGCGCCGACGTAGCCGGACGCCGACCAGAGCGCACCGAGA
>NZ_BACW01000019.1:0-18835 GCF_000333315.1 Curtobacterium sp. B8 | reverse complement strand
GAAGCTCTCGCAGCTCGACGTTCTCGGTCGTCGTGGTCCCAGACCGAACCCCGTCGTCGATGTCGGCTCGACGCAGCCAGTTCGTCACGGTCCCCTCGGAGATCCCGAAGTCCTTCGCGACCTGCGTCAACGGGATCTCACCCCGTCGCGCGACCGCGATCACGTCGCGTCGGAACTCCTCCGGATAAGGCTTGGCCATGATCGACATCCTTCCAGCGAGGACCACGTCCCCACAGGTCAGGAGTCAACCGAACCGACAGCAGTCCCGTCTCAGTCGTTGAGTAGTTGACCTCGCGAAACGGCGACCGAACCTGTCACGACGAGGCATCGTGAGGCGATGGCCGATCGGCCACCCCTTCCTCCGACAGAGCGATATTCGGTGAACGATCACTCATACCGTTCCGGTACGACCGCACTTGACCAGGGTTTTAGTTCCCGGCCCTCGTTTGGGTGACGCGTTGCGCAGGCTGCGCTGCTCCTACGCTGCGAGGACGAACAGCAATCCGTGCCGTTCACTCAAAGAGGGGGTCTCGTGCGACCAGTCCTGCACGCTCCGCGGATGAGGAAGCGCAGCCTGGCTGCCGCAGTCCTCGCCGCGGTCGCACTCATCGCATCACTCCTGGCGGCCACACCAGTGCATGCATTGAACGACACCGGGACGGGTGGCGTGTTCGTTCCCGCGACGGGCCGCATTCTCGACACGAAGACGGGCACCGGCGGCTTCAGTACGCCGATGGAAGCGGGCACGTATCGGACCATCAAGGTGACCGGTCTTGCAGGGCTGCCGACTGATGGTTCCGTGGGCGCGGTGTCGTTGAACGCAACGGTCGGATCCTCGAGCGGCGCCGGCACGTTGTTCGGTCGGCCCGATGCCAACTCGGGTCGGACGACGATGCTGATCTACAACGGCGTCTCCGGCCAGTACACCTCCAACAGCGCCACCATCGCAGTCGGTGCTGACGGCACGATCCAGGTAATGACCGAGACCAGTGCCCGGCTGATCCTAGACGTGCAGGGCTACTACACCGCGAACACGGACGGCACCGCCGCGGGCGGGTTCGTGCCGGTCGCGAAGCGCATCGTCGACACCCGCTCCGGCCTCGGAGCCACCAAGGCGACGATCGCCCCCGGGGGCAGCGTCGACGTACAGATCACCGGCTCCAACGGGGTCCCGTCCGGGGCGTCGGGTGTGGTGGTGAATCTCCTCGCCATCAACAGCACCAGCAGCGACGGCTACCTCACCCCCTACGCCACCGGTTCGACGAAGCCGCAGAACGCGCTGCACTACGCCCCGTCCATCACCACAGCGATGCAAGCGCAGGTGCCCCTGTCCTCGGACGGGAAGATCACCATCGCGAATGGCTCATCGACCGTGAACCTGGTCATCGACCTGCAGGGCTACTTCACCGCCGCCGGTACGAGTGGCGCGAACTTCACCCCCTCCTATGGGCGCGCATACGACTCCAGGGCGACCGGGAACACGGCACTGGCGAAGAGTGAAACCCGGTCCATTCAGATTGCCGGCAAGGGCGGCGTGCCTGTCATGGGCTCTGGGATCACCGCGGTGACGCTGACGCTGATCGTCTCCCACGCGGGCAGTGCTGGCTACGCCCAGGTGTACGCCGACGGAACTACCAATCCCGGCACGACCGCGATCAACTTCCAAGCCGACGACATCCGAACCAACACCATCACCGTTCCCCTCGGAGACAACGGCAAGATCGCGCTTCGTAACATCGCCGACGCGTCAAACTACATTGTAGATGTGCAGGGTTGGTATTCGAAGCTTGGACCCGCAACGATTTCTTGCCCAGACGCGACCGTTGGCTCCTGGCTCAAGTCGGTACCTAGCGACGGCATCGATTGCACCATTGTTGCGCGACCCGCTGACCACTCAGGTGAAACCGTCTCGTACATCCTCGACGACAACGACGAAGTCACCGCGAACCTCTCTGAAACTGCACCAACGAGCGTCTCGGTTCACGTTTCGGGAACGGCCGGGAATCACACGCTGGCTGTCTATCAAGACCAGTCTGATGGCATCGTTAGCTCTACTCAGTGGTTTGCCACGTTTGGTGACTGGACTACGGTCAACACATCGAACATGCCCGCAGACGGCGATAGTGTGTCGCTCAACCCAGAACTATCGGTTTGGACGGAGGATGTCGGACTCCCAAGCAATGCCGTCTACAACTACAAAGTGTGGCATGGCACTGATACCTCAGTAGCACCAATCACTACAAGTGGGGATCAGTACGGCGAATGGCCTATCCCCCAGGGAGTGCTCGTAAGCGGCGAGACTTACAGTTGGACCGCCACCGTAACTGCCGATATGGGCGGCCAGACAGGCGACTTCACTACACCGCCGTCCACGTTCCTGGCCGACAGCTCCGTAACTAATGATACGGGCAAGCCTGATGATGCGTCTTCTTACAGCACCGTCGACCAGGCTGATGCGAACGCGGCAAGTGACAGCGGGCGGGCACCTACTGTCTCCCTCGCGTCCTCCGTGGTCCGGCAGCCTAAGGTTGGCGACGTGGGCGGCTGGCGGTCGGCGCAGACCATGCAGCTTGCGTCCGTTCAAGGACCAAAGGGCGGCGGTCTGAGGTGTGACCATAAGTATCTTTACACTGCATACGAGGCCACCTTCTCGCTTCGAAGACTTTGCTCGTCGCCAAACATTACAGCTTGGGGTTTCCTTATTTCTGTTACTCAGTGCCAAGCCGCAATTGGTAACGCCACAGAAATAGGCCTGCAGTGGTGGGATCACACCACTAGACAGTCAAGTCAAAACGCTAAGCACTATGAGCATTGCACATACCATTTTCACGGATCAATCACGGGACCCACAGTGGGACACTACGTAAGTTATTATGACTATGTCTCATTCCCTGCCGTAAGAGGATTTGAGACTGGTACCGCATATGTAGACACGTGGGGGGCATTTACAATCACGAATAAGCATTACTAATGACCAAGATTTATGAACTGCAACCTCAAGCTGAAAGCGTACTAAAGCTCTTACTCAGCACTGAAGAGCGAGAGACTATGCAGCTCGAGTTCGCTGATTCGTCCGGCGCCCAATTGACGTCAACCTCAACGGTTGCGGACGGTGATCTTGTGCACGTTTTGTTTCCGGACGATTTGTTTATCTTCAATCTTTCTGCAGCGGAATCAGCACCTGCCTATGCCGAGAGGTTCCGCTCCGAACTAGCGGACTTCATTGCTACCAGCACTTTCGGGTGGGGTGAGAATCGCGATATTCGATAAACACACGGGGGCGGATTCGCCACATGGTGAATAACGAGATGACCCAGCACATCTCTTCTGGACAGCATCGATGGACATTTCTCGAACTCCGGCACTACACAAAGGTTGGATCTAGTACAGGCTGGGAGAGCCCGATTGAGCAGCCCGCTTCGTACTTCGGATTTCAAATTGAAGCGTTTGTGCAACGACGGCGGAGTCGATTATTATTCGACCAGGCAGCCTGATCGAGGATCATGAGAAAAATACACGCAGTAGTCGGCATCCAAGGGTGGGCCTTTCTTGGGTGTTAAATAGTGCTTTATCCATCAGCAGCAATTCTTTTTAAGGCTTGGGGTTGGCGTTTTCCGGGGTGGTTGTGGCTGATCATGATCGCCGTACCATTGATGAGCCTCGTGGCCGATTATCTCGCTCGATGCAATCGACCGCTTGGTCGAGCGAAGGAACGAATCGACGAGTTGGGGGGGATTGAGTGACTTTTGTCGCCTCGCCCGAATGATCTGCTCGGAGAGAAGTCAGCTGCCATGACTCTGCCGTATCGGTGAGAACGAGAACAGCCGACCACCTCGAGGGGTGGTCGGCTGTTGCGCGTGGGGGAGTGGCGTCAGTGTGCGGCGTCGTACGCGTCGCGGACAGCCTGGCTGATGCGGCCGCGGGAGGAGACATCGTGGCCGTTTGCGTTCGCCCACTCGCGGATCTTCGCGAGCTCCTCTGCGTTCCCGCGCTTCGGGGCACTGCCGCCGGTGGTTCGGCCCGACCGGCCACTCACCTTGCGAGCGGCAGCGACGTAGTCCGAGAACGCTTCGCGCAGCGCGTCGGCGTTGTCGTCGGTGAGGTCGATCTCATAGTTGCTACCGTCGAAACCGAAGGTAACCGTTTGGCCCTTGCCGTCTTCAATGGTGTCGCCGGTGAGGTCGTCGACGAGATGCGTGGTGACTTTCTGCGCCATTATTCAAGCTCCAATCAGGGTTACACGCATAGCTTGACACATCGGCGTGCATATGTCCGCATTGAGGCGTAGAGTGCTGCTACTCGTTGTTGTGGACGAACGCCCCGAATCCGGGAATCGTGAATTCAAGCATGCCACGATCGGCCGGCTGGATGAGTCCCTTATCAATCAGCCGAGCGCGGGGCGTGGAGAGTTGATTACTGCCCGTATGCAAAGCCTCCGCGATTGCGGATCGAGGCACAGGCCCGTCGCCGAGGTTCGCCATCGCGGTCAGCATGCGCCGCTCGGCGGGCGAGCACACGGCCCACCGTGCGCGGAACAGGGCATCGAGATCGGCTTGCATGGCGATATGGCCGCGCTCGACCGCGCCCACGTCGATAACGCCGCCTGGGTTGGGTCGTCCTGCGACTGTCCATGCGGCGTCAGCGATGAGTTGCACTGAATACGGGTACCCCTGCGCGATCTCGAGCGCCCGGTCCACGGCGCCCTGGCTCCAGTGCACGCCAAGGGCGCGGGCGGGTCCGATCAGGGCAAGTTCTTCCGCGTCCCGGTGCAGCGGTCCGAGGGGCCGATACGCGAGGCGCTCACTGAACGTGACGATGCTCGCAATGGTTTCGGGCGCGTTGGGCAGGCCCGCAGCGAAGACAGCGGCGGGCACGTCGACGCCCTCTGCTTGGAGGTGCTGCCACGCGTACACGAGGGTGCGGAGCCCGGCCGGGTCGGCGGACTGGATCTCGTCGATGAGGACCACTAAGGGCACCTCCGTGGTGGCGGCCTTGATGACGGCCTCGAGTGCCCGCGCTCCGGACTGGTCACCGTCGGCGTTGTTCGCGGGATGGAAGGTCCCGGTTGCGGTCGCGATGCCCGGAACCCCGACCGAGAGCTGCAGTGTCTCGATCCTGCTGCGCAACGCCGCACGAGTCTTGTCGCCAAACCCGTCCGTGACGCGCCGGAGCTCTGCCGCGATCTGCGTGACGAGCCCCTGCTCTTCGCCAGCGGTCACCCACACGGTTGTGGCCCCGCGGGCAGCAGCATGTCGCTGATACTCGCGGAGGAGGGACGTCTTCCCGAACCCACGGGCCGCGTGATCGACTCTGATCCGACCGACGAGCCGCCCGAGATCGATCAGCGTTGACAAGCGCTCGTCGACTTCCGCGAGCTGCTGGGCGCGACCTGGGACGGAGCGGGCGACCTCGCCTGGCGTGTAGGGGCTTGGCTGCATCAACATCCTCGATGGGTCGTTATGAAACGGTGCGTTCATAACAAAGTATCGCAGCTGGGCGGTAGCCCAGCCTCACACGCCCCTCGGTCTTAGCGTGCCGGGCGGATGCTCGGCACGCTGGTCGAATGTTGCAATGGCTTGTTGCAGAGTCTGTGCGGCCGGTCTGGGCGGCGCGATGCAAGTGGTGTCTGATGTCAACGCTCCCGACGGAGGCGGAAGATCGCGCGGGCGCTTCGAGGCTCCGCTGAGTGCGCAAGCGCTAGCTCTGCCGATGCCTCCGAGGACGACGGACACGGTGGCAGTTAGGTTGTTCATGCTCGCGTGAGCACCGGGGCATCGGGCGCTGGAGACCTCGAGGACAGATGGGACGATCAGTACGCGGCCGCGCACGTCTTGAGAACCCACTCGAGGAAGGCTCGGTAGTCCTCGTCGCTGGCAGCGGCTTGCAGTGCGACCGATCGGAGGAATCGCGGATCGGTGCCGACGTCGGACACCTTGCTCTCCGGCGGGAAGTTACGCAGAATCGTGACGGTTTCGTCCGCGGCCGCGGCGAACTTCTTCGCTCCCGCTGTAACCTGCGCGGACGCGTCCAAGACAGGGAGCAGCTCCCGGGTGGCTTCGGCCTGCGCGCGCCGTGCGGCGATGTCCTCGGCAACCGTGCCCCTGACCGCCCTAGCTGCCGCAGCGTTCGCAGCACAGAACGTGGCGACGCGGTCCTCGTCCGACGCTGCCGACGCTGCCGACGCTGCCGACGCCGTCGATGACGCAGCGGTGTCGGTCGATGGGATCGACGGTATGCGGGCCGTGGGACGGTCGGAGCTCGTCGCGGTCGGACCTTTGGTCGCGCCGGTCGTGGTGCACCCGGCCAGCGCCGCAACCAGGGCCACCGCGACAACGGTCGTCCAACGGGCCCGGGACGCCGTCATGTCAGGCCGCCGTTCCGCACTCGGCGCAGAACCGTGCGCCCTGGGCGAGGTCGGTGCCGCAGCCCGTGCACGCGCGGGCGGTCGTCAGAGGGGCGCCGCAGTCCGTGCAGAACTTCCCGCCGTGGGTCTGCGCGCCGCAGGCGGGACACCTCGGCTGCGCCTGCTGCCCGAGCGGGGTGCTGCCGACCAGGTCGACGGACTCGAGCCGCTGCTGCATCTGCGTGCGGCGGGCTTCCGCCTGGAGCCTGGCGAGCTCCTCGACGACGACGGGGGAGCAGCGGGCGCACTGTCCGACGTCGTTGTTCCAGCACCCGTCCCCGCAGACCCAGTCGCCGCATCCTCGACACTGGTGGAAGCGCGGCGCGATCTCGGCGGTCGCAGCGCGGAGCGCCTCGTCCTTCGCCGGGGAATTCGTCCCACGATCGAGGAGCCGGTCGGCCATGTAGCCGGCCTGGGCGAGCGGGCCACCGAAGAAGCCGCTCAGTCCCCGCGCGAGTTTCTGCCCCGTCGAACGGAGGTCTCGTCGGAAGGCGGAGCGGAAGCCGTTGCCGCAGCGTTCGCAGCGGAACTCGAACTGGTAGCCGTCCTCGTTGGAGAGGTCGGTGACGTTGTCGGTGAACGGGACGTGCTCGGTCATCGCGGTCCTTCATCGGTCGACGGATCGGTTCCGTGCGGAATCTGGTCGGACGGCCCGAGGATCGCTTCGACGATCGCGAGCACGTCGGCGTCGGCGGACGCGTTCGCGGCGTCCATGAGCAGCAGGTTGTTGATGAGCATGCCGCGGCTCAGGAACGCGGCCGCCTCCGGGATGGTCGCGCCGGCAGCACGGATCGTCGCCGTGATCTCCTCGAAGAGCCGTCGTGCCTCGGCCGCGATCGCGGGTTCAGCCGGGGCTGCGGAGAACGCGTGCGCGTGGACGAGTACCGCCGCTAGATCCGACCGGACCAGTCGCACGTAGGCGGCTCCCAACGATGCCGGCACAAACGTCTCGCTGCCGTTCGCTGCTGCCCGGAAGGCCGCGACGATGCGGGAGCCGGCATGCGCGTGGGTGCGGAGGAACAGTTCACGCTTGGACCCGAACGTCTGAATGACGTAGGGCTGCGACACCCCCATCGAGGCTGCAACCTGCGCGGTAGTGGTGCCGAAGTAGCCGCGGGCAGCGAACGCCGTCATCGCCGCGTCGAGGAGTTCCTCGTTTCGTGCAGGGGGACGACGGGCACGCATCGCTGGCGATCCTCCCCAGTGCTATCGGACGATAACACTCTGGCAGAAGCCCTGCACCGTGTCGAGAGGGGCTTCCCCCGAAGTGGTTCACCAATGGTGGTTGCGTGCCCAGCGACGCTCTAACTGCTGGACGTCTGCTGCTGTGACGATGGTTGTCGAGTGCGCGGGTGACCAGGTGCTGGCGGTGACGACCGGCTGGATGGCGAAGCGCACGACAGCTGGGTGGTGCCAGAGGTCGGGGCAGGTCGCTGCCGCGACGAGGCGCATCGGCTCCTCTTGTACCGACCCGGTGAGCGAGGAGACCGCACTTTCCGCTGCCAGGTGCGCAAGCCCTGCGGTCTGAACTCTCGGGAGCGCGCCTGGGCGGCGTCCGAGCTTCAGGCGTGGGTAGCAGATGTCGTCGAAGACCGGAGGGAGCGGTGAAGCTTGCGTGCGTGCAAGGAGTCCGGCGAGGTATTCGGAAACGATTGAGCACCATACATGGGAGTCGGCGAGGGTTGCTACTGGGGTCGCGGATCCAACGACGCTGATCGCGCCACTTGTGATCCGTTCGACGAATGCTTCTCGGGCGTTACGGTCCCCTCGGGAGGCGGCCTGACTTGTGGTGGCGACCTGCAGGAAGAGTGTGTGCAGGCTCTCGTCAACGATCAGCGTTTCGTACCAGGTGGCACCGCGTCCGACAGCGTGCCCGGTTGAAGCGGCATCGGCGGGGTCGAGCACTCGTCGAGCCCCGCGAGTGGGTGTTGTGACGTCGCGGAAGCTCGCGTGAAAGCCGCCGAAGATGCCTTCGAGGTCCGCTTCGAGGGCCGCGAAGTCCGCGGTGGTACCGCACTTCGCGGCGCGGACAACCAGATCGTTCTGGTGTCCTGCGCCATGACAGAAGCAGTGGCAGCTTGCCTGTGCTGCGCTCTCGCAGGCCGAGTTGTGGATGTATTGAACGGCAGCCTTGCCGGGCATGGACGCTCCTGTGGCTATGGGGACGACTGGGGGCGTGCAGCGATCCTGGCAAGCGGGAGAGGCGGGGCTTAGACCGCACCTCCCGCTTGCCTGGCTTCTACTTCGCTGCCTGGACGGACCGGGTTTGGTCGTTCATCGCGCTGCCGACGTTCTTGCTGCTCGCGAGGTAGCCCAGGCTCGCGCCCTTGAAGTTGACCTTCTCCCAGATCTTCACGCGGCATCCGGAGTAGCCGGCGAAGGAGCTGAAGGACGGTAACGTCGTCAGGCTGCTCTTGCTGCTGTGCGAGCGCGGTGAGCTCCTCGACGATCTCGGTGATGCTGGGGCGTTCCGCGACGAACGCGGCGTAGGCGTCGAGAGAGCGCAGGTCGCCGCCAAAGAGGTCCAGGACACCGTCGCTGACACTGACGATGCTGTCGCCGGGTTCCAGGACGGTCTCCAAGCTCACCCACCCGGTGCCGACGCCAATCGGGAGGTGTCCGGACTGCAGGAAGGACACCACTCCTGCTGCCCGCCGGAGCACGGTGAGCCCATGGCCGGCGTCGACCCAGCAGAGCACACCATTCCGGCTGATCCGCGCATGGAAGCAGGTGGTGAACTGGCCGCTGGTCGCCGTACCGGGGCCGGTGCTAATCCCGGCGGTCGCAGACCGGAGTGCTGCGGCGGGGTCGGGATTGTCGCGGCTGCTGCGGACTACAGCGCGGATTGCAGCAGCGATCATGCCGGCGCCGACACCTTTCCCCATCACGTCCCCGAGCGTGACCGCGGCCCCGCCGTCCGGGGTGGGGTACCAGTCGTAGAAGTCACCACCGACCGATCGAGCCCACCCTACGTTGCGAAAGTTGCCTCCGTGCAATTGTCGCGCTCCACCTCATCACCCATTCGGGGGACAGGGTACGAACCCCAAACCATCTGTCGAGGCGCCACGAATAGATTGTGAATTCCGGGAAACACCCGGAGCGCTCACCAGCCGCAAGTACCTGGTTCTCCACCCCTGGTCGGGGTGTGTTCGGCGCGCACACAGGGAATCGCGCCGAGCGCGACAACGGAAGGAACCCACTCATGCGCAAGTCCATGAAGACCTCGATCACCCTCGCGACCACGGGTGCGCTCGTGCTCGGCGGTGCCGCGTTCGGCATCACCTCCGCGCAGGCCTCGACCCCGTCGGTGCACACCGTGTCGTCGTCGTCGTCGAAGATCCCCGGCCCCGTCGCCTCGGTCCCCGAGGTCCTCGGCGGCAACACCGCCGTGAAGCTCGACTCCGGCTTCACCGACGCCCTCACCGCCCTGAAGCTGACCCCGGGTGTCTCCGGTGACGCCAAGCTCGCCGACGGGTCCGTGTCGTTCCCGATCACCTCCGGTTCGGTCACGTACTGGTCCCCGGACGGCAACTACCGCCCCTACGTGCAGGGCCTGCTCAACCACGACGACTCGGGCCTGACCCTCACCGCCGGTGAGACCACGGTCACGCTGGAGAACTTCGTCGTGAACCCCGGCTCGTCCAAGCTCTACGGCGACGTCCTGGTCAACGGCAAGGTCGCGGTCAACAACGCGTACCTGTTCTCCCTGCACGGTGGCACCCTGAAGCCGCTGCAGCTCGAGGGTGACAACGCGATCCTGACCGGCACCACCGTGCACGTCTCCGGTGACGCCGCGAAGCTGCTCAACAGCACCTTCAAGACCGACGCCGTGAAGTCCGGCCTCCTCGTCGGCGTCGCGACCATCACCGCACAGATCAAGTAACACCCCCACGGCACACCACCGCACCCGCACCACCACGAGAAGGCGCCGCTCCCCACCACGGGAGCGGCGCCTTCTCGTGGTGGTGCGAGTTCAGGGGGACGGCGGATCCGTCCGGAGCCGCTTAGCGGCTCGTTCTTGTGAGTGCGCGGACGCGGCATCGAGGAAACGCCCGCCCCCGATGGCGCCGGTGCGCCTGGTGAGCTCGTTGACGAGGTCCTCGACTTCCGGTTCCAGCTCATCGTTGGGAGCTGCCTCAATCAGCACCTGCGATGCCGGCCCGAGCAGCAGCTCCGCCGTCGCCGCACAACCGGCCTCGTCGAAGGTTGGGACCTCGACGATGTCGGTCGTTCCGTTCTCGCCAAGTGCTGCCGCGTAAGCCAGCACCGCTTCAGCGATTGCGTCGCCGGTCATGATCGTGGACTCGCCGTACACCACGTTCTTTATCCGATCAGCCAGTGCCCGCACGCTCGAAACGCCCCCACCCCCAGCCCTGTCGGTGGTCCGTGAGCGTCGATCGCATATGCCTGGCGACGAGTCGACCTCGGTGCGGTCTGATCAGCAGGGCACCAGCGTCGACGATGCGCTCGCCTTCTACGAGCAGGTGTATAGCAGCAGGACCTCCACATCGGTCGGCCCAGCCAAGACGGGTTCTCGTGGCGGTACCGGCTCGTCGGAGACGACAATCTTTTCGTTGGCACCTCGGCGTTCGCCGCGACACGGTGAGGCGTCCCTGTCAGCGGTCCCGCTGCTCACGGGCTCTGCCCGAGCTGTCGAAGGATTTCGGCGAAGTCTGGCCACTGCTCTTTCGGCGCTTTCGCGGGAGGCTGCGGTTGTGCTGCGCTGCGGCGTCGGCGGAGCGCCGCGTACGTTTCCACCTGCAGGGGCGCGACGCCAGCATCCCGTTCGTACCGGGACGGCTCGTCGTGCGGCGTTTCCTGCCCCGGTGTCCCGCGGCGCCGGGCGGTCATTCCCCTGGGCTTGCGGCGTTAGGGATGTCTGCTGCGCGGAGGGCGTTCGCGAGGTCACCTTCGGATGGCAGTGCCGCCCGAACATCGGGGGGCAGCAGGTCGTAGCTCGCGACGCCGATTGGTGCCTGTTGGCCGGCGAGGGAGTACCGGACGACCGCGTCGCTCTTGTCTGCGACCAGGAGCAGACCGCCGGTATCGGCATGCTGCGCCCGGCGGAGCCGATCATCTACGAGTGCAACGTAGAAGCCGAGCTGGCCGAGGTACTCGGGCTTGAATTTCCCCGTTTTGAGCTCGATCACGACGTAGCGGAGCTGCTCGACATGGAAGAACAGCAAGTCGACGTAGAAGTCGTCGCCGTCAACGTCGAAGTGCACCTGCCGGCCGACGAACGCGAACCCCTCCCCCAGCTCGCGGAGCGTGTCGATGATCCGATTCACGAGTGCCTGCTCGAGGTGGCGTTCCTTCGCGTCGCCGTCGAGGGCGAGGAAGTCCAGCACGTACGGATCTTTCGTCAGCTGCTGCGCAAGGTCCGACTCGCCAGCCGGGAGGACAGCTGCGAAGTTGGTCGGTGCTGCCTCGAGCCGCTGATGCGCGCCGGTGCGGATGTGGTGCTCGAGGACGTTCCGGGACCAGCCATGCTGTACCGCCGGCTCGGCGTACCAGTTGCGCATCGTCTGGTCATCGAGCCGGTCCAGGAGCACCGTGATGTGTCCCCAGGGCAGTTGTGCAACAGCCTGTTGCACAGTCTCCTGCTGCGACCACGCCGCCGCGAACGCCCGCATATACGCCAGGTTCCGCGGTGAAAAGCCCCGCATCTCGGGAAACTCCGTCCGCAGATCCTCAGCGAGCCTGGCGATGACCTTCGTGCCCCACCCCTCCTGCCCTTGCCGCAGGAGGATCGTGGCGCCGATCTGCCCGTACAGCACCACCAGTTCCGTATTCGCACGCCGCTGCGCTGTGAACCGAGCATTGCGCACATGCTGCTTCAAACTCGCCAACGTCGCCGCGTAACTGGACGGAACAGCACTATCGGCACGCATCCCATCACTCTGCACCAGCACCCCTGATCCCAAGGACCGTTTACGAAACGGGCCGGAAACGTATGCCACAGTGGAGGCGCCCTCTCCCTACCTCAGAAAGGCGGCCTTGCCATGGCGCAGAAAGTTACCACGCACCTGGTCGATGACCTGACCGGCGACACCATCGAAGAAGGTAAGGGCCGCACCGTGTCCTTCTCGTTCGATGGCAACCACTACGAGATCGACCTTTCCGTCGACAACGCCGACGCGCTCCGCGAAGCGTTCTCCGACTACGTCGCCGCCGCCCGGAAGGTCAGCGGCCGCCAGAACCGCACCAGCGGCAGCGGCAGCGCCCCGAAGCGTGGGAACTCGGAAGAGCTCGCGAAGATCCGCGAGTGGGCGAACGCGAACGGCCACGAGGTCTCCTCGCGCGGCCGCATCAGCCAGGCTGTCCGCGACGCGTACGAGGCAGCACACTGACACTTCCCCGTCACGGCAACGGCCGGCACCCCACCGGGTGCCGACCGTTCTCGTTCGCACCGATAGTTCGCTCTTATGTCAAGTCGTGGTGATCGAATGGGCGCGGCATCTCGTGGAGTTCGTCAAGACGCTGACTTGCCGAGACCGTAGGTGTACTCGCCGGAGTCCCAATTGACGGTGGAGTTGAAGAAGTACCCCGACTGGGTTCCGTCCGCGTTGTCCGTGTTCGCAGCGAAACAGTCGAACGAGGTAGTGGTGTCGGTCAAGTCATCCGTGGAGCCGCTGACTGGATTGCAGGACACGGAAAGGATGGGACCGTCGAGCAGACCCTTCGTCACGTTCTCCTCCGCCATCGTCTTCACCGACGCCTCGACCTCTTTCACCGTTTCGGCGCGGGAAGAGCGCTCCGCCTCGTCGGCCTCTTCCTGCGCTGCTCGTTGCGCCTCACGCTGCTCAGCACGAGTCCGGGCGGCCGCTTCCTTCTTCTGCTCCGCCTTCTCCGCCGCAGCTGCAACCTGCCGCGCGTGAACCACCGCTACCGCCGTACCCCCGCCACCAACGATGACGACCACCGCGAGGATGACGAGCGCCAGCACCAAGGGGCGACGCCGCGGCCGTGGCTTGCGCCGTCCTCGGGAAGGTTCGAGAGCATCCTCCGCCCCTACGTCACCATCGCTTTGCGCAGCCGCGCTGTCCGTCCGCCGAGGGCGGGTGAGGCCAGTCCACTGGTCACCGTCCCAGAGCATCTCGCGTTCCGGGTCTGAGGGATCCGGGAACCAACCAACAGGCAAACTCATGTGGACAGAATCTCACCTCTTGCTGGCTACTCGGTAGCACCAAGACAGGGGTCCGGGACACTGCGTCGAGCCCCGGCCACGTCTCAGCCCCGCAGCGCCGGGAGCAGCGCCATGATCCTGATGTCCCTCAGTCTTCGGCTGACGCGACGGATCCCACGTACGACATCGATCCACCGCTCGGAGGCGTTGGTGTGAAGATGTCAGCCGCAAGCTCGCTCGTGCGGAACTCTTCCGCGGCGGGTTCCACGGTGTACTCGACCACCTCGACTGCATGGCTCTTGAGGGCATCGAGCACTTCGGCCGGCGTGACGTAGAAGAATTCGCGTCGGAGGTTGACCTTGTTCACCCGCTGGTTCGCGAACGTCTGGTGCAGCATCGTTTCCACTCCGACGGCGTCGTCGGCGAAGAACAACGCGTGTACGTCGAAGCGGAACGGCACTGACGCGTCGCCGAGTTCGATGACGCGGTCCATTGGCTTCAGGCGTCTCGTCATGCCGATCTTCACCATGCGTTCCCCGAACGCTCCGACGTTGGAGATCACGTACACGTAGCCCGCTCGCACATTTGCTGCTCGATAGTCGACATCGGAGATGGCGCGGTCGACGTCCTCGAGCCGCGCTTGGACGCGAGCGGCACCTTCCGCGTCGCCGTTTGCCTGCAAGGCCGCGAGGGTGGAGAGGTAGTGCTGACGTTCTTTCTCGAGTCGGTCGTGCTCGGCTTGCAGTTCAGCGGCGGCGCGCTGCTGCTCGCGGAGTTCTGCTCGGCGTTCTCGCTCGCGCTCCTTTTCCGCCTGCACCGTCTGGAGGTGCTCGTTGGCGAGGGCGATCTCCTCAAGCCGCATCTGGTGGTAGCTCGGTTCAATGCGAAGATCGATCATGGTGCCGCTTTTCGCGATCTGCTCCGCAGCCTTGCTGAGCCGCGTCTGTGCGACGTGCAAGTTGCCAGCTCGCGTAGCCTTGATGGCGTTCTCCGCTTCTGCGTTGTAGGCACGCAGCAGCACCTTCGCCATGTCCGTCATGAACTTCCGGCCCTGCGCTTCGGAGTTGTTGAACGTGAACCGTGGCGCCGTGGTTACCGCGCGCTTGTCACGAACCGCGTTCTTGATGCGATAGCGCAGCGCTTCCAACTTCGACGCAAGCTCCGTTGATGACGCGGCCGGGTTCTCGAAGTCGAAGAGCCCGACCGCCTGGAGCTCAACTGCGGAGGTCAAGTCGACCAGCTCTGCTCTTCGGGCGCTGATCCCCCCGTTGATCTCGTCGCGCGTCGCGCGTGCATCCTCGGCTTGTTGTTCAGCGGCACGAACGCGGTCCTCGGCGGTCCGAATCGCTTGCTCTCCCTTGAACCGCTCGGCCGCCTGCTCAGCGGCGAACCGTTCGCGTGCATCGGCCTGTTCCTTTGCCCAGAGCTCGCGAGCTGCCGCTTGCTCAGCCTCAAAGTCCACTCGAAGGGTGGCGAGCTGCTGCTCTTGCTCGGCCCGGTACGCATCGACATCGTCGAAAGCGCGCATGTTGTAGCGGGCAACGACCGCTTCACCCGCCTCGATCCGTGCCTGCGCGGCACGTAGCCGCTCGCGCGCCTCCCGCTTCGACAACTTCTCGACCGGCTTCTCCTGCACCGCAGAAACGGCCGTACGCGGCCACTGCTCCGCCGCTCGGGCAGCACGACGCGTTTGCGGAGCGGCCACCCCGCGGGCGTCCGAAGGCGGGCCTTCGTGGCCAGCTGGCGCCGACTTCTTGAGCTGCACATGCTCGGTCCACCTCTGGCCATCCCAGTAGCGGACGAACCGCGGATCCTTATCGTCGTACCAACCGGCAGGCGCTGCTGACATTGCTTCAGCTTACGGAACAAAGCGCCAATCGACACCCCCCGGTCCGGGTGCCCCATCCGCCACGGAGGGTGAAGCCGGGTCAACGGACGCCGGCACTGCGCTCTTATGTCAAATTCGCGAGGTCCAGAGACTCAGAGAGCCTAGTGCGTTTAATGAACGCCCTCAGTTGCGCTCAATTTCATCATCATCTTCAGTGACCACAACACCAGTTCCTTTGAAGCTTCCCGAAAGCTCATTGGGAACCTTATTCACAACAATGTAAGCATTATAGAGGCGCGGCAGAGATATCAACAGGAGGAGTGCAACCCAGGAACATGCTCCGATGATCAGGGCGGCAGCCCATCCAAGCAGCACGTCCCCACGTTGAGCATTCATTGCGACGACGATCAGAATCACCGTACTAATAGATGCAAAGGCGCCCATCAACAGATGCGTCGCCGCCTCGTCAATCATGTTGCGATCAGGTCGCTCCGTATCCTCATTATCACCTTGGCGGTCGGAGAGTTTGCCGCGTAATGTCGACATATGCGTAAAAGATGTCAAAAAGGCGCCCGCGAGAAGAGCCAGGGCAGTCAGGATAGTAGCGGGTGACTCTAGTCTCGCGTTTTGGGTAACCGAGGAGGCGACACCAACAGCAATTGGCAAACCATACAGCGCGATAATTGCTCCCCACGCGATACGCCTCGATGACTGACCCCGATCACGTAGTGCTTTGAAATGTCCACGAATTAAGCTCAAGAAGCTGAATCGCTGCATCACTCGCCCTAAATCGAAAGCTGGATCCCTAATGTGGGCTGAAGGCGCTGGAGACGCTCCTCGGCCGCGTTGCGAATTTCTGATGGCGTAGGAGGAAGCCCAACCTTGACGGGGTAGGTAAAGATATCCCGGACAGAATCAGGCCTAATCGTCTGAGTCTTCCCGTCCCCTTGGTCGTAAGTAACCGCACCATCATCAAAATCATCCGCACTGACCTGCACGCCGATCAGGCTTGATACTTGTTCCGTGGGTTTTCCACTGGGCGCGGCATCGGCTCCCTTCTCTGGCGTCATCCCCACCCACCCAAGAACCATAGACTTGACGGCCGACAACTTGCCGACGGGGAGTCCGTTACGACGGAGCGTGATCACCTCTCCACCTCTGGTCTGACCGGGCTTGAGGATGCGTTTCTCCAGCTGAAGGCCCGCTCCATTGCCCTGTCGGAGGACTTCCTCCAGGCGCCCCGTATCTGACACCTGGTGCGGCTTGAGCCGCCACCAGCCTTGACGGTCAGCCTCCGGCCGCTCCGCGTCCGTATCCCGCATGTGGAGACACAGCGCCTTCAACAGATAAGTGCTAGGGCAGCTTGCACCACGAGCCTCACACATCAAAACGGCACGGTTGCCCGATTTGGGGAGATATATCGATGCTCGGTACGGATTGGTAGACGCCTTACTGTCGAGCGCCGCGTCCTCGCTTCGATCCTTAGCAATCGCGAGATCATGAGAACCCACGCGTCCGTATCGAAACTCAATATCTATTCGATCCTGCGAGGTAGCGTCGATGTGCTCGATTCGTAGGGCCGGAGCCAGCGCCACGTCAGCTTGCCGCTCCCGAGTCCTGTACGCGAAGTCATCGATCCGTGTCACGTCATATATCGACGGAGAAAGCTCGCGCAGTGACGCGAGCACGTTGTTACCCTTGGGCTGGAGGGTGTCGGTTCGAAAATCCTTTTCCGTGCGAGCGTTTCCGTAGAACAACGTCAACTGGTGAAGTTGGAATCCGAATTGCATTTTGTGCGCCACTGAGCGCCCCTTCATCTCTCACGGGGCAGTCTAGACGAAAGTGGCCGGCTCGAGTCGGAACGGATCGCCGAGTGGAGCCAGAAGTGACAGGGGCCGCGGTGAAGAGGACTGTGGTCATGGGTACACCCCATCGCCACACCTTCGTAGGAAACGCGTTCCGTGGATCTGGTGTGTAGTAACAGGCCTCCGCGGCATATGTGTGCGCGGGTCTAGAGCTGATGCGACAGGGCGCAGACCACCCGTCGCGGTCCGGCGTACGTGGATGCCCCGGCAGCGAGCTAGTCGTTGCTATCCGGTGGTAGCTCCTGCTTGGACTTGCTGGCTGCTTGCTCGAGTTCCGTGTCGAGCGCCCGTGCTTCCCCCCAGACGGCCGCGAGTCGAGCGAGGGCTGCGTCGACCGCCGCATCCGTAGTGCCGAACTCGGAGTATGCCTCCTGCAACGACAGTCCTTCGAACCGTGACGGCCGCCGCGCGACCGCAACGACTACTTCCGCGGCCGGGCCGTCGGCTGCGGCTACAGCGCGTCGGGCGGGGATGATGCTCGTCATGGAACGACCCGACAGGCTCACGCCGGTGCGCGCCCATCCGTGGACGTCTAACGGCAACAGCAGCTGCTCTGCCAGGCGCCACTCCCCCAGCACCGGCTGCTCACAGTCATGCCGGTCGAGGTTTCCTTTCGTCGGGTCAAGCAGGCGGATGACGTCGCCGCGGAATCCGGTCCAGACCGGTCCGACGATGCGCAGCCATCGAGTCACCGCGCAGGCAGCGCAGGACACCGCGTCATCGGTTGAGGGTACGACGTGGCCACGGATCCGGACGATGCTCGTCACCGCGACGTCGGCGGGTGCGATGGTGCGGGCTTCTTCGCGGGTGAGGTGCAGGGTACCGAGGAGGACGGCGAGGAACGCGTCGCGGCGGCCTCGGAGCCCGATCGGATACCTGTACTTCGGGATCGCCGCGAGCACCTGGCCGACGGCCGTCTGGTCGGGGGCTTCTGATCGCGGCCACACCCTGGCCTCCACCGTGGGTATGGGGTCCGGGAGGCCAGCTTCGAGGTGGTGTGCACGAATCGCGTGCCGACGGAGCCGCTGCGTCGACGCGCTGCCGGGGAACAGCTTCAGGAACTGCTCAATCGTTGCTGCCGTAGCCGGGAGCGAATCGCGTCCGGACGCGGTGCACCATGCGACGAACCGACCCCAGTGCGCCTCAAGCAGAGTCCGGGACTGCTGTCGGTTCGGTTGACTCCTGACCTGTGGGGACGTGGTCCTCGCTGGAAGGATGTCGATCATGGCCAAGCCTTATCCGGAGGAGTTCCGACGCGACGTGATCGCGGTCGCGCGACGGGGTGAGATCCCGTTGACGCAGGTCGCGAAGGACTTCGGGATCTCCGAGGGGACCGTGACGAACTGGCTGCGTCGAGCCGACATCGACGACGGGGTTCGGTCTGGGACCACGACGACCGAGAACGTCGAGCTGCGAGAGCTTCGGAAACGGAACCGGCTGCTAGAGCAGGAGAACGAGATCCTCCGCCGTGCCGCCGCGTATCTCTCCCAAGCGCACCTCCCAAAATGATGTACCCGCTGGTCCGTGAACTCGCCGCCGACCGGATCCCGGTCGCGGTGACCTGCCGGGTGCTGGGCTTCTCGAAGCAGGCGTACTACGCCTGGCGAAAGGAC
>NZ_BACW01000020.1:0-10981 GCF_000333315.1 Curtobacterium sp. B8 | reverse complement strand
CCGACGCCTCGTCCGGTGCGACCTCCTTCTGCACGGCGAACTGCGTCCGGTGCAGCTCCTCGTACCGCCCGCCGGCAGCGAGGAGTTCCTCGTGCGTGCCGCGCTCCACGACCGCGCCGTCCTCGATCACCAGGATCTGGTCCGCGCTCCGGATCGTGGACATCCGATGCGCGATGACCATCGCGGTCCGGCCCTCGAGCGCCTCGCTCAGCGCCGCCTGCACCGCGGCCTCCGAGGTCGAGTCGAGCGCCGCCGTGGCCTCGTCGAGGATGACCACCCGCGGTTGCGCGAGCAGGAGTCGCGCGATCGTCATCCGCTGCCGCTCGCCGCCCGACAGTCGGTAGCCGCGCTCCCCCACCATCGTGTCGAGCTGGTCCGGCAGCGACCGGATGAGCGGCTCGAGCCGGGCCCGCCGGACGGCGTCCCAGACCTCGTCGTCGGTGGCCTCGGGCCGTGCGAGCCGCAGGTTCGAGCGGATCGTCTCGTGGAAGAGGTGCCCGTCCTGGGTCACCATGCCCATGGTGTGCCGCAGTGAGTCGAAGGTGACGTCGCGGACGTCCTCCCCCGCGAGCCGCACCGCGCCGCTGTCGACGTCGTACAGGCGTGAGAGCAGCTGCGCGATCGTGGACTTGCCCGCGCCGGAGGTCCCGACGAGGGCCACGGTCTGCCCGGGCTCGATCCGGAACGAGATGCCGTGCAGTACCTCGTCCCCGCCGCGGGTGTCCAGCGTGGAGACCTCCTCCAGCGATGCGAGCGACACCCGGTCCGCCGACGGGTAGGCGAAGCGGACGTCGTCGAACTCGACCGCGACCGGACCGTCCGGCACCGTGACCGCGTCGGGCTTCTCCTGGATGAGCGGCTGCAGGTCGAGGATCTCGAAGACCCGCTCGAAGCTCACCACCGCGCTCATGATCTCCACCCGCGCGTTCGCGAGACTGGTCAGCGGCACGTACAGGCGGGTCAGGAGGAGCGCGAGCGTGACCACGTCACCGGTGTTCAGCTGGCCCCCGAGCGCCAGGACGCCGCCGAGGCCGTACACGAGCGCGAGGGCGAGCGCGGCGACGAGCGTCAGCGCCGTGACGAACACGAACTGCAGCATCGCCGTCCGCACCCCGATGTCGCGGACGCGGGCGGCCCGGACGCGGAACTCCTCGGACTCCTCGTCGGGCCGGCCGAACAGCTTCACGAGGGTCGCGCCCGGTGCCGAGAACCGCTCGGTCATCTGCGTGCTCATCGCCGAGTTGTGGTCCGCGGCCTCGCGGCGCAGCGCCGCCAGACGGCTGCCCATGCGGCGCGCGGGCACCAGGAAGAGCGGGAGCATGACCACGGCGATGACCGTCACGAGCCACGACGTGCTGAGCATCACCGCCAGCGTGAGGACGAGTGCGACCAGGTTCGTGACCACACCCGAGAGCGTGCCGCTGAACGCCTGCTGCGCCCCGATCACGTCGTTGTTGAGGCGGCTGACCAGGGCGCCCGTCCGGGTCCGGGTGAAGAACGCGATCGGCATCTTCTGCACGTGGTCGAACACCGCGGTCCGCAGGTCGAGGATCACGCCCTCGCCGATCCGCGCCGAGTACCACCGCGTCGCGAGCGACGAGCCGGCGTCGGCCACCGCCACCAGGGCGATGACGACCGCGAGCCAGACGATCGTGCCGACCGCACCCCTGGCCGCGATGACGTCGACGACTTGGCCCGCGAGCACCGGCGTCGCGACCGCGAGGAAGGCACCGACGACCGAGAGCGCGATGAAGATCACCAGCTGGGCGCGGTACGGGGTGGCGAACGTCAGGATCCGCCGGATCGACTCGTGGGAGAACCCGCCGCCGTCCTTGGCGGTCGAGATCTTGTACAGCGAGCTCCAGGCCGCGCCTTCCATGCTCATGGCTGTTCCCTCCGTGCCAGCGGGCTCGACGCGGGCCGAGCCAGGATACGGCGGGCCGGTGACGCTCGCCGCGTTCACGGGATCGGGCCGCGGCCGCGGCCGTGACGATCGCGGGCCCAGGATGGAGACTGGTCCCGTGACCATCGTGCGGGACGCCCTGCTGTCGGAGCTGCGTACACAGCGGCGTCGCGTGGTCGCAACGCTCGCCGGCCTCCCCGACGAGGCGCTGACCCGGTCCGTGCTCCCGTCGGCATGGTCGCCACTCGGGATGGTCCGGCACCTCACCCACGACGTCGAGCGGTTCTGGTTCCGCGGTGTCGTGGCAGGCGAACGGCTCGCCCTGCCGACGGACGACGAGGTGTGGCACCCCACGACCTGGCCGGAGGCGCGCGCCGTCGTCGAGGCGCACGAAGCGGCAGCCGCGCGGTCGGACGCCGTCATCGAGTCCACGCCGGTCGAGGCGCTCCCCTCCGCCGAGGCGATGGCGATGTACCCGTGGGCACCGGCCCGCAGCCTGCTCGAGACGGTGCTGCACGTCATCACCGAGACCGCCACGCACGCCGGTCACCTCGACATCGCCCGGGAGCTGTTGGACGGACACCAGCACCTCGTCCTCACCGATTTTTGCCGATCCCACGGCCGGGTCGGCCGGCGCCCCGGGGACGGGACCCACCTGACGGACGCGCGTCGCGCCTCCAGGCCGGTCCACGAGACGGTCTGGAGGCGCGGTGCCGGGCCGCACCGCGCCTCCCGTCCGTCACGTGGCCGGGTGGGTCACCCGAGCGGTTCGACGCCGTAGCCCACGACCACCGCGCGCAGCTCGTCCAGGTACGTCTGCGCCTGCACGGTGAGGGGGACGGACGCATGCGCGATCCAGCCGATCTCGATCCGCTCGTCGACGTCGAGCGGGATGGCGACGATCTCCGGGTCGAGGTCGTCGCTGATCAGGCCGGTCGAGATCGTGTACCCGCCGAGGCCGATCATGAGGTTGAAGATCGTCGCGCGGTCCGAGACCCGGATCTCCCGCTTGCTCGACATCGTCGACAGGATCTCCTCCGCCAGGTAGAAGGAGTTGTTCGCGCCCTGGTCGAACGTCAGGCGTGGGAGGTCGGCGAGGTCCTCGAGCGTCGCGCGCTCCCGTGACGCCAGCGGGTTGCGCCGGGCGACGAAGATGTGCGGCTGCGCGACGAACAGCGGGGTGAACACGACCCCGGCGTCCCGGAGCAGCTTCCCGAGGACCTGGCGGTTGAAGTCGTTGCGGTAGAGGATGCCGACCTCGCTCCGCAGGGTGCGGACGTCCTCGATGATGTCCCACGTCCGAGTCTCGCGCAGGGAGAACTCGTACTCGTCCGCGGCTGCTCCCTCGACCATCCGGACGAAGGCCTCGACCGCGAAGGAGTAGTGCTGCGCGGACACCCCGAGCAGCCGACGCGAGGGCTGCCCTCCCACGTAGCGCTGCTCGAGGAGGGACACCTGCTCGACGACCTGTCGGGCGTACCCGAGGAACTCGACACCGTCCACGGTGAGGACCACGCCGCGGGCCGACCGGGTGAAGAGCGGCCGACCGATCCGGGTCTCGAGGTCCTTCATGGCGGCGGACAGCGTCGGCTGGGAGACGTAGAGGAGGTCCGCGGCCGCACTGATCGAGCCCTCCGACGCCACCTCGATGAAGTAGCGGAGCTGCTGCAGCGTGATGTCGTTCGAGACACGGGCCATAGGCAGAGACTATACCGGCGCATAGCGTCTGCGTATTACCTGATGACCCCCGCTTCCCGTCATGATCGAGGGACCCTTTCCGAAGTGCCTCCGGGCCGCTCAGCGTACGGACTGCCCAGCATGGCGAACGACCTCACCTTCAGCATCACCAGGACCCGGTTCGACGAGGACTACTCCCCCTCGGACAGCTCCCGCCTGACGACCAACTTCGCCAACCTCGCCCGCGGCGAGCGCCGGCAGGAGAACCTCCGCGCTGCGCTGACGATGATCGACGAGCGGGCGAACGACCTGGCCGGGACACCCGACCGCTACCGCCTGCAGCTCGACATCGTCTCCGTCGCGGTGGCCTTCCCCGACGGTGGAGCGGACGCGGAGTTCCCGCTGCTCGAGATGCTCGACGTCACGATCGTCGACCAGCACACCGGCGAGCGCCACCACGGCATCCTCGGCAACAACTTCTCGTCCTACCTGCGGGACTACGACTTCTCGGTGCTGCTGCCGTCGTCAGAGGGCCTGCCGGCCGACTTCGGTGTGCTGCACGGCGCGCTCTTCCAGCAGTTCCTCGCGTCGTCGGCGTTCCACGACGGGTTCGGTGCCGAGCCCGTCGTCTGCATCAGCGTCTCCACGAGCCAGACCTACCGTCGGACCGGGTACGTCCACCCCGTCCTCGGCGCCGAGTACGAGCACGAACACTCCTCGCTCACCGACGACTACTTCGGTCGGATGGGCATGCAGGTCCGGTACTTCCAGCCCGCCGGAGCGTCGGCCCCGCTCGCGTTCTACTCGCGCGGCGACGTCACCGCGGACTACACGGACCTCCAGCTGATCGGCACCATCGCCACGATGGAGACGTTCCAGAAGATCTACCGCCCGGAGATCTACGCCGCGAACACCCCCGCCGGGGACACGTACCGCCCCACCCTCGACCACGCCGACTTCACGCCCACCCCGGTCACCTACGACCGCGAGGAGCGCAGCCGCCTCGGGATCACCCAGGGCCGGTGGACCGAGGAGCACCTCGTCGCACCGCACGGTGCGTTCCTGTCCCGTCTCGTCGCCGAACCCGTCCCCGCCCGCTGACCGTCTGGACCGCCACCCCCATGAGCTCTCCCCTCCCCACCTCCATCGTCGGCAGCCTCCCGAAGCCGTCCTGGCTCGCCGAACCCGAGCGCCTCTGGTCGCCCTGGCTGCTCGAGGGCGCGGCCCTGGCCAAGGGCAAGCAGGACGCGCTCCGCTCCGCCGTCCACGAGCAGGAACACCGCGGCATCGACATCGTCAGCGACGGCGAGCAGACCCGGCAGCACTTCGTCACGACGTTCATCGAGCACCTCGACGGGATCGACCAGGAGCGCAAGGAGACCGTGCGGATCCGCGACCGGTACGACGCCGCCGTGCCGACCGTCGTCGGTGCGGTCAGTCGCCCGGAGTCGGTCTTCGTCGAGGACGCGAAGTTCCTGCGCGCGCAGACCGACCGGCCCATCAAGTGGGCGCTCCCCGGTCCGATGACCATGATCGACACGCTCTCCGACCAGCACTACAAGAGCCGCGAGAAGCTGGCGTGGGAGTTCGCCACGATCCTCAACCAGGAAGCCCGGGAGCTGCAGGACGCCGGCGTCGACGTCATCCAGTTCGACGAGCCCGCCTTCACCGTCTTCCACGACGAGGTGCAGGACTGGGGTGTCGCGGCGCTCGAACGCGCTGCCGAGGGGCTGCACACCGCCGAGACCGCCGTGCACATCTGTTACGGGTACGGCATCGAGGCGAACAACCGGTGGAAGGAGACGCTCGGCGCCGAGTGGCGGCAGTACGAGCAGTCCTTCCCGCTCCTGCAGCAGTCGTCGATCGACATCGTCTCGCTCGAGTGCATCCACTCGCACGTGCCGCTCGACCTCGTGGAGCTCATCCGCGGGAAGAAGGTCATGCTCGGCGCGATCGACGTCGCAACCGAGACCGTGGAGACGCCCGACGAGGTCGCGGAGGTGCTGCGGCGGGCGCTCGAGTTCGTGGACGCGGACAAGCTCATCCCGAGCACGAACTGCGGCATGGCGCCGTTGGCCCGGGGTGCGGCGCTCGCGAAGCTCGGTGCGCTGTCCGCGGGTGCGGACATCGTGCGCGCGGAGCTGGTCGGAGCGGCGGTGCCGGCCGGACGCTGACCCGGCCAGGCGACGTCCGTCACCCGCCCCGGCGCGGCCTGTCCGCGACGGCCGTCAGCGAGCCCCGGCGCGCCGCAACGTCGCCGGCGCTGCACGACGGCGGACGGTAGGCGCGGTCCAGAGGAGACCGCGCCTCCCGTCCGGCACATCGCAGGTGTGGCACACCGCAGGAGCGGCACACGACGTGGGTCAGGGGCGGAAGACCGCCCGGACACACCCGTCGGTCTTCTCCTTGAACATCGCGTAGCCCGCCGGCCCCTCGTCGAGCGGCATGACGTGCGTCACGAGGTGCTCGGTGACGATCTCGTCCCGCGCCATCCGTTCGAGGAGCATCGGGATGTACCGGTGCCCGTGCTGCTGCGCGGAGCGGATGGTGAGGCCCTTGCGAACCACACTTCGTTCCTGTGGCCCCGGACGTCCCCCGCCGCGCCGGACGACTTCGTGCGCGCGACGGTGACGGCGTGCGAACGCGCCGTGGGCACCGTGGCCTGCGGTGTCGTCGTCCTCTCCCCCGCCTCCGGGCTGCGCGGCCTGACACCGCGCGAACTGGAGGTGCTCGGCCACCTCGTCGAGGGCTGCTCCAACCACGAGATCGCCCGTGCACTCGCGGTCACCCCCCGCACCGTGGCCGCCCACGTCGAGCACATCCTCGTCAAGCTGAACGCCACCTCCCGGACCCTCGCGGCCGTCCGTGCCGAACGGGCCGGGCTCTACATCCCCCTCATCGCCGCCGGCCTCGTCTGACGGCGCAGGAAGGAAGCGCGATGTCCCATCTCTCGATGCAAGCCGGTGTCGCCGGCATCGTCGGCCTCGTGGTGGCATTGGCAGCCGTGGTCCTCGGCGTGCCCGACCTGGCCCTGCTGCTGGGCTGGGTGGTCGCCGCCGCGGTCTTCCTGGCGTGGGCGTGGTCACGAGCCTGGCCCGCCGACCGCGACACCACCCGCTCACTCGCGCGGCACGAGGACCGGTCGCGGAAGCTCGTCGACTCCCTCATCATCATCGCCACCCTGCTCAGCGTGGTCCTCGTGGTCTTCGGGCTCGTCCGCAGCCAGCAGAAGGATCCCGTCGGTTCGGCCTCTGCGATCCTCGCGGTGGTCGGGGTCGTGGCCGCATGGGCGCTCATCAACACGGTCTTCGCCTTCAAGTACGCCCGCATGTACTACATCGACGACCGGCACCGGTTCGACTTCGACCAGGACGAAGACCCGGCGTACAGCGACTTCGCGTACACGGCCTTCTCGATCGGGATGTCGTACAGCGCGAGCAGCATCACGAAGTCGTCCACCCCGTCACGTCGGGTGGCGATGGGGCACGCGCTCCTGTCGTACTTCTTCGGGACCTTCGTGGTCGCGGTCGCCATCAACCTCATCACGAGTCTCACGCAGGGCGGGTGAACCGGAACGTCGCGGGTACGGCTACGGCTCCTGCCGCACCCTCGGACCGGCCTGGAGGCGCGGCTGCTGTCCGCCCCGTCCGTCGCGTTGGGAGCGCGCGCGTCTCCGGCTCGCGGCCGCTGACGGCGGTGCGTCCTCGGCGCTCGGCGGTCCGTGCTCAGCGGTCCGTGCTCAGCGGTCCGTGCTCAGCGGTCCGTGCTCAGCGGTCCGTGCTCGGCGGTCCGTGCTCGGCGGTCCGTGCTCGGCGCCTGCGAAGCGTCAGGCGGACGGCGTTGACTGCCTCCATGATCTCGAAGAGCGACATCCACCAGATCGAGAGCGCGACGGTCCGTGATCGCGAGGGCGCGACGGTCGGCAAGGTCACACAGGTGTTCCCCTCCGACGAGGACGGCAGCGCCGCCTACGTCAGCGTCGCGACCGGGTTGCTCGGGAGGCACCACGCGCTCGTCCCGGTCGAGGACGCCACCCTCGACGGCGGAGACCTGCACGTCGGGTACACGAAGGACGCGATCAAGGGTGCGCCCTCGATCGGACCCGGGAACACCCTGTCCCCTGCCGAGGCGAACGCTGTGCGCAAGCACTTCGGGCTGTCACCGGTCGGCAAGGCGACCGGTGACATGGGCGACCGGGACGAGAACCTCGACCAGGCCGGGACCGGTCTGCCGGGCACGGACGACACCGAGGGGGCGGGGACGACGCCGCCGGCGTGACCGGCGTCAGCACTTCCCTCTGCACCCCGGCGTGCCGGCCGCCGACCGGCCAGCGGCCTGTCCGATGCTGCTCGATGCACGCTTCCGGCACCCATGAGCGCACAACTCAGTCGGGCTGCGCGGCGAAGTGGACGACCGTTGCAGCGAGAGCGAACAGGGCGACGATGGTGAGGACCGCTGCCGCTCCGCACATCCATGCGCGACGACGGGCACGCCGGCGGCGTTCAGCAAGCGACGCCCAGAGCGCGATGCTGACGACGGCCGCGATCGGGAATCCGATCCAGGCGACCGATCCGGCGGTGTCGTTGCAACCCCCACCAGCACAGGCGTCGAAGGCCATCATCGAGAGCACGACGCCGAACCAGCCGACAGCGAGCATCGGCAGGGTCAGACCGAACAACGTCAGGGTGACTGCGAGATCCTTCCAACCTGCAGGAGTGTGGATCGAGAGCGTGTGGCGGTCAGGGCGCCCGAGCGGGAAGAGACCGTCTGCGTCGTCCTGCTTCATGGCGACAGTGTGCCGGACCTTGTCCGCCGACGCTCGCACCATCAACCCGTCTCAGTGGCGGATCGACTATCGAGATACTGCTCGCATCAGGACAAGCAATCTGGCAGTAAAGCCGGACATCGACCTCGTGGCAGGGGCCTCGCGGCGCCGGTTCAAGACGCATTGGGTGCCGGCCGACAGGAGCGGCGGCACTTCTCGAGAAGAAGTGCCGCCGCTCTGTCGACGCCGGGCTTTGCTACCGCGTTAAGACGGCACTCGCCTCTTGAACACGACCCGACCGACGGCGAATCCGACCGTACAGATTGCTCCCACAATGAGCAGCGGTAGCCCCCAAGGCGCTCCTGCCACGACGAGCAGGATCGGCGCGAGAATCAGGCCGCTCACCCAAACGCTCGCCCAGAATCTTTTAACCTGCTGGGGATAAGGGGTGCCGTCTGTCATAAGTTAGCAGTTCCCGTCTGACGAGAGGTAGTAGATCCCGAATGCAGTGGACGTCACCCCCGTGAGGAACGACCCTCACGCCAAGCACTCCAGCTGCGATCGGGATCGTCAGGCTACCGGTGAAGGTCGACAAGACGAGCGCAGCGCCGGCGAGTGCGAAGGATGCGATGCCGGTTGCCAATCCCGTCGACGACCCACATGCTCGTGGCACCGTCAGTGGCCTGCAAGTCCAACGGCTGCCCCCCGTCACCGGCTCGCTGATCACGGTCGAGTCGCCGTCCTGCCTACGCGTTCTCACCAGGGCGTCGCGAACGTAAGCGACGAGCATTGAGAGCTGCGAGCACGCCGACCACCGCAGCCAGCCCGGAAAGCACGCATCCGATGATTATTTGATTGTGAACAATAAGCACCACACCGACAATGACCATCAGCAAACAAAGCAAGGCGGTAATCACACTGTGGATTAGCAGTCTTTTCGTCATATTAATCACAAACATCCCACCGCGAGAACGCCACCAGTGATGGTGCTGATTGCTCCGACGGTGAAGCTAATCCCTTCTACTGCTGCCGCTGCGCCCGCAGCGGCGCTCACCCCTCCTGTCACTGGAGCCGCCGCGGCTCCAGCAACGATACTTGCTGCCACAACGCCCGTCCCGAGCGCAACGACGCCGGCGATGGCAAGCACCGCGCCAAAGGTGGACGCGCCTGACTTACAAGCCCTCCCAGTCGGGTCGGACCCGTTGATGGGGTCGCATCCAACGAACGCGTAGCGATTGGCATTGTTTGGGTCGAGGGGCGCATCAAGGGTGTCCCGCTCGATCCATGTGCCGGTCGTGGCGGACAACCACCGGTACCCGAACTTCGTGATACCACTGTCGCTGTTGCTGGAGCGGAGGCCGGTCTTGTACCCGTACGGGTTCTGCTGCCACTGCGCGCTGGTCCCACCCTTGGTGACGGTCTCGGAACCGTAGGGGTCGTAGGACACCTGGTAGGCGATCTTGCCCGTGTCGGCGATCGACGTGGTCGGGTTCCCGATGCCGTCGAGGACGTAGACGCTGGTGACGTTGTCGCTGGTGCGGAGGTCGAGTGGCTGCCCGGTGACCGGGTCGGTCAGCACTGATGCGGTGCCGGTGCCGATCTGCTCGCGGGTAGCGATCACGGGAACACCGTTGGAGTCGGTGGTGCCATACGTGTAACCGTATTCCGCTCCCCCGTCCGTGGACTGCCAGAGCAGCTTGTTCATGTCCGCGCCGGCGTACTCGTAGCTGGTCTTCACCCCGTCCTTCGTGGACGAGGTCAGCTGCTGCGCCCCGTTGTACGTGTACGTTTCCCCCGGCGCCTTGGTGAGGTTGCCGGTCCCGTCGTACGTGTACCCGTCCGTGGTGATCTGCGAGACGGCGTTGTAGGTCAGCTTCTGGTCACTGATCACGGCACTGGTGGTCGCGTTGGTGGCCTTGGCTTCGGTGCGGTTGCCAGCGTCGTCGTACGTGAACGCCCAGTTCGTCGGGTGGGACTGCTGCAGGTTCGGTTGACTCGTTGATTTAGGCCGCGAGTGCGACCTGTGGGTTGATGATTGCTTCGTACTCGATGGGCGTCAACTTCCCGAGCCCGCGTTGCCGACGTTTCCGGTGGTAGGTGCCCTCGATCCAGTGCACGATCGCGAGGCGCAGCTGCTCCCGCGACGCCCACCGGCGCCGGTTGAGGACGTTCTTCTGCAGGAGCGCGAAGAAGGACTCCATCGCCGCGTTGTCCGCGCACGCGCCGACCCTGCCCATCGACCCCAGGAGCCCGGCGTCAGAGAGCGCCCGAACGAACCGTTTGGAACGAAATCGACTGCCCCTGTCCGAGTGGACGACCGTGCCGGACGGGTTCCGGCGCGAGATCGCCATTTGCAGCGCCGCAACCGCGAGGGAGGACCGCATCCGGGCGTCGATCGAGTAGCCGACGATGCGGCGGGAGCAGGCGTCCTTGACGGCGCAGAGATATAGCTTGCCCTCGGCCGTGTTGTGCTCGGTGATGTCGGTCAACCACAGCCGGTCCAGGTCCGGGGCGGTGAATGCCCGCCGGACCCGGTCATCGTGCACCGGCGGGCCCGCTTTCCGAGTCAGTCCCCGTTTCTTGGCATGCAATGACCAGAGCCGCTGCTGCGAGCACAAACGCCACACGGGTCGCTC
>NZ_BACW01000021.1:0-10331 GCF_000333315.1 Curtobacterium sp. B8 | reverse complement strand
CCCCGAACAGGATGCGCGGCGTGTGCACGACGGCCCGCGCGATCGCGATCCGCTGCCGCTGCCCACCGGAGAACTCGTGCGGGTACCGGGTGGCGGCGTCGGCGGGCAGGTCGACGCGCTCGAGGACCGAGGCCACGAGCGACTCGTGCGACCCGGGCACCCGGAGCGCCCGGAGGGGTTCGGCGACGATCGCCCCCACCCGCATCCGCGGATCGAGCGAGGCGTACGGGTCCTGGAACACCACGCCGGTCTCGCGACGGTACCAGCGCAGGGCGCGTGCGGAGCTGGAGGCGACCACCGGACGCCCGGAGGCCGTCACGGTGCCGGCAGTCGGTGCCTCCAGGCCGGCGAGCAGCCGGACCAGGGTGGACTTGCCGGAGCCGGACTCGCCCACGATGCCGAGGCGACCCCCGGCCGTCACCGCCAGGTCGACGCCGTCGACCGCGGTGCGGACCGGGCCGGGCTCGAACGGGCCCCGGCGGGGGAGTCGGTAGTGCCGGTGCAGCCCGGTCCCCTCGAGCAGTGCGGTCACCGGTCTCCTCCGGGAGTGCGGCGGACCGTCGCCCGCGCTGCGGACACGAGCGCCGCGGTCGCGGAGTGCTGCGGCGAGGCCAACAGGTCCTCGACCGAACCGCGTTCGACGACCCGACCGGCGTCGAGCACGACCGCGGTGTCGGCGATGCGCGCGAGGACCGCGAGGTCGTGCGTGACGAACACCATGCCCGCGGGGAGCCCCTCGAAGAGGTCGAGGATACGCGCCTGGGTGGTGACGTCGAGCGCCGTGGTCGGTTCATCCGCGACGAGGTAGGCCGGCTCACCCGCGACCGCCATCGCGATGCAGACCCGCTGCCGCTGGCCGCCCGACAGCTGGTGCGGGTACTGCCGCAGGAGCGACTCCGGGTCGGGCAGGCCGACGTCCGCCGCGAGGGCGAGGGCCCGGCGACCGGCTGCGCGGCGGTCCAGGCCGTGGTGCAGTCGGAGTGGCTCCGCGATCTGCGACCCGACCCGACGGAGCGGGTCGAGGGCGGTCCCCGGCTCCTGGAACACCATCCCGATGCCGGAGCCGCGGTGGCGCGCACGCTCCCGGTCCGGCAGACCGACGAGTTCGGTGCCGTCGAGGCGGATGCTCCCGCTGACGACCGCCCCCGTGGGCTCGAGCCCCATCAGGGCGAGCGCGGTCATCGACTGCCGGGAGCCGGAGGCGCCGATGACGCCCAGGCGTCGGCCGGGAGGCACGGTGAACGTCACACGGTCGAGGATCGTCCGTCCCGCGATGCGGACCGTGAGGTCGCGCACCTCGAGCCCGCCGGTGCCGCCCGTCACGCGGTCACCCCCGGAGCGGCGCCCGCTGCGCGGCTGCCGTCCGCGTGCGCGCCGGCGTCGGCTGCCCGGTCGCTCGTCGTCAGGCGGGGGTCGGAGGCGTCCCGGACGGCGTCGCCGAGCAGGGACAGCGCGGCGACCACCAGCGCGATCGAGGCACCGGGCCACGTGGCGCTCCACGGATGGACGCCGATGTACGCCTGCAGGTCCGACAGCAGCGAGCCCCAGGACGCGGTGTTCGACCCGGCGCCGTAGCCGAGGTACGACAGGCCGGCCTCCGCGAGCACCGCCGTCGCCATCGCGAGCGAGAGCTGCACGGTGAAGAGCGGCGCGGCGTTCGGGACGAGGTGCCGGAGGAGCACGCCGCCCGGGCCGACGCCCGCTGCCCGTGCCGCGGCGACGTAGTCGCTCCGCGCGATCCGCCGGATCTCGCCGCGGGCCACCCGGGCGATCGTGACGCCGAACGACAGCCCGACCGAGACGACCACGACGCCGAGCGAGCCGCCGTACACCGCGGTGAGGAGCATCGCGGTCAGCAGCGTCGGGAACGCCACGAGGATGTCGAGCAGGACCGCCGTGCCCTCGCGGACCCACCGTGCGGTGAGCGACCCGACGGCGGTGAGGACGATGCCCACGAGGCTCGCGATCACTCCGGAGCCGACGGCCACGACGACCGTGGTCCGGGTACCGGCGAGCAGGCAGCTGGCGATGTCCCGTCCCGAGGCGTCCGTACCGAACCAGTGCGCCGTGCTCGGACCCTCCCACTGGTGGAACGGGTCGGCGCGGAACGGGTCCTGCGGCAGCCACACGAGCGACAGTGCGGCGAGGACGACGAGGAGGCCGAGCACGACCACGGCGAACACCCCGGTCGGCCGGGCGAGCAGGCGACGGATCACGACGACGCCTCCCGCTGCCGGGGGTCGAGCGTCCGGTGCACGACGTCCACCGCGAACCCGACGAGCAGCACGAGCCCGGTGAGCACGAGCAGCTCGGACTGCACCTTCGTGACGTCCCGGCGCCCGACGTCGGTGACCAGCATGCGGCCCACGCCGGGGAGCGAGAACAGCTGCTCCACGACGACGGCGCCCACGAGGAGACCCGCGATCTGCACGCCGAGCACCGCGAGCACGGTCAGCGCGACCGACGGCAGCCCGTGCCGGAGGAGCGACTGCGTCCGCGTGAGGCCGATGGCCGCCGCGGTCCGGACGTGGTCCGCGCCGAGCACACCGAGCGTGGCCGACCGGGTGAACCGGAGGATGACCGCACCCTCGACCGCCCCGATCGTCAGGGCGGGGAGCACGAGGGACGAGAACGCGCGTCCGGGTTCGTCCCACCCGTCGAGCGGGAAGCCCTGGGTGGGGAGCCAGTGCAGGGTGACGGCGAAGAGCGCGACGAGGAGCATGCCCGCCCAGACGATCGGCACGGCCGCGACCGCCTGCGCGACGAACCCGATGACCGCGCCCCCCGCACGGCGCCGGAGCACCGCGGCGAGCACACCGAGTGGCACCCCGAGCGCGAGCGCCGCGACGAGCGCCATGCCGGCGAGGGGCAGCGTGACGGCGAGCTTCTGCACGAGCTCCGGGGCGACCGGACCGTCGGTGACGAGCGACCGACCGAGGTCGCCGCGGAGGAGTCCCCCGATCCAGTCGAGGTACTGCACGACGACGGGACGGTCGAGGCCGAGCTCCTGCCGGAGCTGCGCGACCTGCGCCGGTGTCGCCTGCGTCCCCGCGACGATCTGCGCGACGTCGCCGGGCAGCACGCGCAGCGTGGCGAACACGATGATGCTCGCCACGAGCAGGCCGACGACGAGCAGCAGCAGCCGCCCGACCAGGAACCGGGTCACGTGACGATGCTACTGACGGCGCAGGACGCTCACGCGACCGCGAGCTCCGACAGGTCGAGACGCGAGTTCGTCCCGTTGAACGGCACCCCCGTCACGCCCTTCCGGACCGCCGTGATCGACGTCGACGTGTAGAGCCACTCGCCGGCGGCGTCCTCGGAGACGATCCGGGCGGCCTTCTCGAGCGCCGATACCTTGGCCGACTCGCTCGTCGCGGCGACGGACTGCGCGTAGAGGTCCTGGACCTCCTGGTTGTCGTACCCGAAGTAGTAGTCCGGGTTCGCCCAGTTGCCGAAGTCCCGCGCCTCGACGTGGTCCACCAGGCTCATGTCGAACGTCCGCTCACCGGACTTCGGGGCCTGGAACACCGTGGAGAGCCAGGTGGCGAAGTCGACACGCTTGACGGTCAGGGTGATCCCGACGTCGGCGAGCTGCGACTTCAGGACGTCGCCGATGGTCGTCGGGTAGATGTTCGCGTACGTGAGCGTGAGGGAGAGCTTCGGCTTCCCGGCTGCGGCGAGGAGCTTCTTCGCGTTCGCGGGGTCGTACGCGTCGATCGAGGTGAGGTCCTGGTAGCCGGGGTCGAGGGCCGGGATCGGGCCGCCCTGCTCGACACCCGTCCCGCCGATCGCCTTGATGATCGCCTTCGCGTCGATGGCCTGTCGGATCGCCTGGCGGACGCGCTTGTCGGTGAACGGCGCCTTCGCGTCGTTGAACGCGAGGGTGTACTTGTCGGTCGTCTTGCCGGTGTGCAGCGTGATGTCCTGGTTGCCCTCGAGCTGGCTCTCGAGCGTGCCGTCGACGGCGGTCTGCACGTCGAGGTCGCCGTTCGCCATGGCGTTCACGGCCGTCGACGGCTGCGTGATGTACCGGAACTCGATCTTCGCGACCTTCGCCTTGGTGCCCCAGTAGTCGTCGTTGCGGTCGAAGGTGAGCGAGTCGCCCTGCTTCCACGAGGCGACCTCGTACGGTCCCGTGCCGTTCGCCGAGTCGGACAGGTCGTTCTTCGCCGCCTTCTCGAGCACCAGCCCGGCGCGTCCGGTGAGGTTCCAGAGGAGGTCCGAGTCCGGCTTCGCGAGCTGCAGGACCACCGTGTCCGCGGACGGGGACGTGATGGACGAGACGTTGGCGAGCTTGGCGGAGTCGACGTACGTGTCGTTCGACTTGACCTGCTCGAGCGACCACACCACGTCTGCGGCGGTGACCGGCTTGCCGTCCTGGAACGTCGTGCCCTTGCGGAGCGTGAACGTGTAGGTGCGTCCGTCCGACGAGACCTCGTGCGAGGAGGCCAGCACGTCCCGGACGTCCCCGTCGGCGGTGCGCCCGACCAGGCCCTGGTACACGTTGTCGATGAGCACCTGGTCGAGCGCGGCACCGGACTGGGTGCGGATGTCGAGGCTCGTGGGCTCGAGCACCAGGCCGACGCGCACGGTGGCGTCGGTGCCGCCGCGTTCGGTCGACGATCCGGAGCAGCCGGTCAGCGCGAGTGCGGAGGTGACGGCCACCGCAGTCGCGACGACGGCGAGCCGTGCCGCGGCGGTGCGGGGGAGGAGCGGACTCATGGGTTGTGGGTTCCTTCCGGGCGCTCGTGGCGACGGTCGTCGCGTGGCGCTCGCACGAGACTACTGGCGTGCGGTGTCGCCCTGCGACGGTTTCTCGTCGGGGTGTAAGAATCCGTGGTCGTCCGCCCATGCCCGGATCGCACGGGCGAGTTCGAGGGGCGCCTGGTTCTGCACGGCGTGCCGCGACTCGACGGTCACGATGCGCGCTCCGGGCAGCCGCTCGGCGAAGCCCGCGTGCAGCTTCGGGGAGACGTAGCCGCGGTCGCCGCGCACGAGCAGGATCGGCACGTCGAGTGCCTCGAGGTCCGGCCAGGCGTCCGCGAACCGCCCCACGGAGGAGGTCCGGCCGGTCCCCAGGTGCGGGAAGTGGTGGCGTCGGACGAGTCGCCCGTCCGCACCGAGCCGGGTGGTGTGCCGTGCCTCGCGCAACAGGACCCCGCGGTCGTCCCCGACGCGTGCCTCGACCGCGCGGTCCACGACCTCGTCCAGGGACGCGAACGGCTCCTCGTCCTCGAGCGCGCGGGCGATCCGGTCGACGGCGCGCTGCGCGAAGTCCGGCGACATGTCGACGAGCACGAGTCCGGTCACGCGATCCGGCGCGGTCGCGGCCAGACGCGCGGCCAGGATCGCCCCGAGGGAGTGCCCGACGAGGACCCCGGGCGGCACGGCGAGGGCGTCGAGCGCGGCCAGCACCGTCGGTGCGGTCGCACTCGCGGCGTAGTCCGCGTCCTCGCGCCACGACGACCGGCCGTGGCCGGGGAGGTCGAGGGCGACCGCCGGCGCGCCGACGGCGATCGCCGTCTGGTCGAAGCTGTGCGCGTCGATGCCGAGCCCGTGCAGGTAGGTGATCCGTGCCTCCCGGCCGTCGCCCCAGCGGATCGCGGAGACGTCGTGCCCGTCCGCGGTCCGGACCACCTGCCTGGAGGCGCGGAGCGGCTCCGCCACGCCGCTCGCGGTCGCGAGCGCGGCGAGGTCGGCGAACTCGTCGTTCGGGTCGGGCAGGGCGGGATCGGACACGGCACGATCCTGCCACCGCCACGCACCCTGGTCGCGTTAGGTAAGGCATGCCATACTTGGATTCGTGGCAGCCCGGTACCGCATCTTCTCCGTCCGCGTGGCAGCCGTCACGTCCCTCACGCCGCACTTCGTGCGCGTGACGCTGACGGGTGACGCGCTCGCGGAGTTCTCCGCGGTCGGGCTCGACCAGCGGATCAAGGTCATGCTGCCGATCGACGGCCACGGCTTCACCGAGCTGCCGGAGGACGGCGACTGGTACGGCGCCTGGCGTGCCCTGCCCGACGAGCAGCGGAACCCGCTCCGCACCTACACGGTGCGGTCCTTCCGTCCGGACGCGCACGAGCTCGACATCGACTTCGTGGCGCACGGCGACGCCGGCCCCGCCTCGCGCTGGGTGTCCGACTGCCGGGTGGGCGACGAACTCCGCATCGTCGGCCCGCGCGTGCCCGAGTCGCCGGACGAGCTGCCGACCGGTGCCGCCGAGTTCGCACCGGGCACCGCGACCCGCATCCTGCTCGCCGGCGACGAGACCGCCGCGCCCGCCATCTGCGCCATCCTCGAGGCGCTCGACGTCGCCACGGTCGGCCACGTCTTCATCGAGGTCCCCACCGACGCCGACCGGCTGCCCGTGACCGCGCCCTCCGGGGTCGAGGTCCGCTGGATCGCGCGCAACGGCGCGACCCACGGTGTCCGCATGACCGACCAGGTGCACGCGTGGGCCTCGACCGTCACGGCGACGGCCGGTGGCGCGTCCGCGATCTGCGCCGACAGCGCCGACTTCACCGAGGTGGACGTCGACGAGCAGGTCCTCTGGGAGGTCCCCGCCCCCGTCGACGAGCGTCCGGTCTACGCCTGGATCGCGGGCGAGGCCGGCTGCGTCAAGGAACTCCGCCGTCACCTCGTGCGAGGTGTCGGTCTCGACCGCAAGCAGGTCGCGTTCATGGGGTACTGGCGGAACGGCAAGGCCGAGCATTGACCACGGCGGTGCCGACCACCGCCCTGCCGACGACCGCACTCGGTGCCCGTGGGCTGACCCTCGCGTACGACGACCGCGTGGTCGTGTCCTCCCTCGACGTGGACGTCCCGGACGGCGAGCTCACGGTGGTCATCGGGCCGAACGCGTGCGGGAAGTCGACCCTCCTCAAGGCGTTCGCGCGCACGCTCAAGCCGAGCGCGGGCACCGTGTACCTCGACGGCGTGCCGATCTCCTCGCTCCGTCCGAAGGCGGCGGCACGACGGGTGGCGATGCTGCCGCAGACGCCGATCGCACCGGACGGCATCACCGTCCGCGACCTCGTGTCCCGCGGCCGGTTCCCGCACCAGGACCTGCTGCACCCGTCGTCCGGCTCGGACCGGGCCGCCGTGCAGGCCGCGCTGGAGCAGACCGACACCGTGTCCCTCGCCGACCGCAGCGTCGACGAGCTCTCGGGCGGGCAACGGCAGCGGGTGTGGATCGCGATGGTGCTCGCGCAGGAGACCGACATCGTCCTGCTCGACGAGCCGACGACGTTCCTCGACATCGCGCACCAGTACGACGTGCTCGAGCTGGCCGCGGAGCTGCACAGGGCGGGGCGGACGGTGGTGGCGGTGCTGCACGACCTCAACCAGGCGGCCCGGTACGCGACGCACCTCGTCGCCATGCGGGCGGGCTCGATCGTCGCGGCGGGGACCCCGTCCGAGGTGCTGACGGCGTCGCTCGTGGAGGACGTGTTCGGCCTGCCGTGCGTCGTCGTGCCCGACCCCGAGACGGGCACGCCGCTGGTCGTCCCGCGGCGGCCGGCTGCCTGACGCCCCGCGGGACCGACGGGCGGCTCACGCGGCGCGTTGAGGCGCCTCGGCACGCGGTTGGTCGCGTGACGTGCCGCTCACGTTCGTGCCGCGCGGCCCCTTCTGCGACCGCGGCGCGACGCACGCATCGTGTTGCGGGCAGCGCGTTGGGCGCACCCGAGCGGCCGGTGATCCGTCGCGACTCCCCGCACGAAGGTCGCCGAGCGGTCACGAAATGTCGGTTCTGGGCTTGCGCAGCGACCACTTGTGACCGTTCCGCGAGACGCGGACGGGGTGTTGCGACCGACTGCGCGGACGGCGCAACTCGGCGGTCCCGCGGCGGTGTGACGCGCAGGGCGTGTTGCGCGTGCTCGAGCGGAGTGTTCGGCGTGCGGTCGCGACTCCCCGCAGGACCGTTGTCGAGCGGTCACGATGTGTCGGTCGCGGGCTTGCGGAGCGACCACCCGTGACCGTTGCGCGGGCCGCGGACGGGGTGTCACGGCCGACGGCAGACGGACGGGAGGCGCGTGGTGCGCCGTCGTGTGACCCCGCGCCCGGTGGGCGGTCGGCTCAGCGGACGTAGCCGCCGTCCTCGAGGCCGGCCTCGACCTCGAACCGGTTGCGCAGCGGGTCGCGTCCCGCCATCGCGTAGAGGAGCGGCATCGCCAAGCCGTACCGGCGCCACTGCGTCACGTGCACCCGTTCGTGCCGGAGCACCCGGTCGCCGTCGTTGTCGCGCGTGAGGTACACCGAGCCGACGCACGTGCCGCCGCGACGGAAGGCCCATCGGGGGAGTCCGGAGCACACGACGAGGCCGTCGACCACGCGCACGGGTCCGTGGAGAGGGGCAGACCGACCGCCAGCCCGACCGCCGTCGCGAACAGCCAGCCTGCCCGCGACACGACCGAGTCGACGAAGGGGTTCACGCCGGGCGGCCGTAGGTCTCGAGCAGCCGCAGCCAGACCTCGTTCATCGTCGGGTAGGCAGGGACCGCGTGCCACAACCGGTCGATCGGCACCTCGCCCACGACGGCGATGGTCGCCGCGTGCAGCATCTCGGCGACGTCCTGCCCGACGAACGTCGCGCCCACGACGACCCCGCGGGACTCGTCGACGACGAGGTTCGCGCGACCCGTGTAGCCGTCGGCCTGGAGCGCGGCGCCGGCCACGTTCCCGAGCTCGTACTCGACAGTGCGGACGTCGATGCCCTGCTCACGGGCCTTCGCCTCGGTGAGCCCGACGCTCGCGACCTCGGGGTCGGTGAAGGTCACCTGCGGTGCGGCGGCGTGGTCGGCGGTCGCGACGTGGGCGCCCCAGGGCTCGGTGTGCAGCGGTGTGCCCTGGTACCGCGCCGCGATGGCCTCTCCGGCAGCACGGGCCTGGTACTTGCCCTGGTGCGTCAGGAGCACGCGGTGGTTGACGTCGCCGACCGCGTAGAGCCAGTCGGTGCCGTGCACCAGCATGGTGTCGTCGACGTCGAGCCACGCGCCCGGTTCGAGCCCGACCGTCTCGAGTCCGAGGTCCGCGGTGTGGGCCCGTCGGCCGGTCGCGGCGAGGACCTCGCTCGTGATGACGACCTCGCCGTCGTCGAGCGTCGTCGTGACCAGACCGTGCTCGTCGCGGTCGACCCGGACGGGGTTGACGCCGGTGCGGACGTCGACGCCGCGTGCCCGGAGTGCGTCGGCGACGAGCTCTCCCGCGAACGGCTCCATGCCGCCGAGCAGACCGTGCCGCGCGACGAGGGTGACCTTCGCACCGAGCGATGCCCAGGCGGTCGCGAGTTCCGAACCGGACACCCCGCCGCCGATCACGAGGAGGCTCTCCGGCACCTGCTGGGCGCTCGTCGCCTCACGGGTGCCCCAGGGTGCTGCCTCGGCGAGCCCGGGGACGTCCGGCAGGGTGTGCAGCGAGCCCGTGACCACGGCGACGGCGGCGCGGGCCGTGTGCGTCTCGCCGTCCACCTCGATCGTCTTCGCGCCGGTGATGCGCGCGTAACCGCGGATGAGCGCGATGTCGGCGGACTCGAGCCACGCGACCTGCCCGTCGTCCTTCCAGTCCGAGGTGAACGAGTTGCGGCGGGCGAGGACCCGCGCGACGTCGAGGGAGCCCGTGACGGCCTGTGCCGCGCCGTCGAGGCGCTTGGCGGCCTCGAGCGCGTGCCCGCTGCGGAGGAGCGCCTTCGACGGCATGCACGCCCAGTACGAGCACTCGCCGCCGACGAGCTCCGCCTCCACGATCGCGACCGAGAGCCCGCGCTTGTGGGCGTAGTCCGCCACGTTCTCGCCGACTGCGCCGGCGCCGATCACGATGAGGTCGTAGTCCGTCATGCCGCCAACCTACGCGGCCCGTCCGACGGGATGCCGAGCGGGAGGAGTACAGCGGGGTGTCGGCGCCCGGTCAGGGGGTCTTCGCCGCGTTCGCCAGGGCGCCGACCGCACGGAGGATCACGCCGAGATCGTCGACCGCGCGGTCGGGATCGACGGGCGCGAACCCCGTGAGTGCCGCGCCGAGGAGCCGTCGGCCGCGTGTCGCCGCCTGGATCAGCGCCACGAGTCCGGCACCGTCGAGTCCGAAGGGGACCGGCTCGAGGAGGCCGTCGACCTCCGAGGGATCGAGCACGTCGAGGTCGACGTGCACGAAGACCGATCCGGACCCGGTCGCCGCCACGGTCTCGGCGAGGGCCTCGGGCGTCGCAGCGTCGACGTCGAGGTGTCGGATGCCGGCACGGTCGAGCGCGGCGACCTCGCTGTCCTCCACCCCGCGGATCCCGGCGACGACGACGCGCGACCCCGGGAGCACCGGGAGTCGGGGAAGAGGTCGTCC
>NZ_BACW01000022.1:0-1392 GCF_000333315.1 Curtobacterium sp. B8 | reverse complement strand
GGCCTCCGGCCCGGGAACAAGACCTGTACGACCGGGCCGGTGTCGTGACCCGCAACGGCACGGCCAGCCTGCCCGAGCGCGCAGCGCGGCGGACCACCCGCTGGTCGCCGCTGCCGACGCGGCCGGCAGCATCAGCCTCGGCAAGACGGCCTCGCCCGAGTTCGGGATGTCCTCGTCGTCCGAGACCCGGTTCGGTACCACCCGCAACCCGTACGACACGCAGCGCGCGCCCGGCGGCAGCTCGAGCGGGGCCGCGGTCGCCGTCGCTGCCGGGCTGCTCCCCGCCGCGATCGGCACCGACGGCGGAGGCTCGGTGCGGATCCCCGCCGCGGCCACGGGCCTCGTCGGTCTGAAGCCGAGCCGCGGACGCGTCCCCGCGATGCCCGGCCGGTCCGGCGTGGGCGGCCTCTCGGTCGCCGGACCGCTGACCCGGTCGGTGGCGGATGCCGGCATGCTGCTCGACGCGCTCGTCCGTCCGACCGGGCTCGACGAGCCGGAACCGTACGCGCTCGTCACGCCCGACGTCGGGGACGGCCCGTTCACCGCCGCCGCCGTCCGGGGCGAGGGACGCTTCGTCGTCGGGGTGCTCGAGGGCTCCCCGTGGGACGACACCGTCGACGTCATCGTCGACCCGGCGGCGCGGTCAGCCGTCGAGACCGCGGTCCGCGCTCTCGGTGAGGTCGGGCACGGGGTCGAGGACGTCCGCATGCCGCGCGCTCCCTACGCCGAGGCGTTCCGGGTGGCGTGGGAGTCGAGCGCAGCACGCCTCCCGACCGTGCCGGGGATCGACCTCGCGCAGCTGACACCGCTCGTGGCGTGGCTCGTCGAGCGCGGGCAGCGGCTGACCGGTACCCGGGTGCTCGACGCGATGACGGCGCTCGACGCCTTCTCCGTCGCGCTCATCAGGGCGTTCGACCGCTTCGACGCCGTGCTCACCCCGACGCTGGCGCTGACACCGCGGCCGCTCGGCTGGTACGGCGACGACCCGGAGGAGGACTTCCGGCGGCAGTGCGCCTACTCGCCGTGGACCTCGATGGCGAACGTGTCGGGCCTCCCGGCGATCACCCTGCCCGTCGGTGTCACGGCGGACGACCACCCGGACGGCGGCGGGTTGCCGATGGGGGTCCAGCTGATCGGGCGGCCCGGGGGCGAGCGGGTCCTGCTCGCGATCGGTGCCCAGCTCGAGCGCCGTCTCCGCTGGCAGCGGCGGCACCCCGCGGCCTGGACCGCCTGACCCGCCCGGCCTGTCCGACGGCTCGCGTTACCGGGGGAGCGTGCGCGTTGCGACACCGCGCGCGTCGTTCGACGCGTGCAGCGTCGAAGCGTGCGCGTTTCCCCGATCCGCGGCCCACGACCAGCCGGGACCCGACCCGGCTCGCGCCCGCGCCTACG
>NZ_BACW01000023.1:0-7808 GCF_000333315.1 Curtobacterium sp. B8 | reverse complement strand
CGTTCTCCGTGCGTCCGCGTCCGCGGGGTCGTGACGTCTGGTCCATCGAAGCGGCAGACTGCGCCGGAGGGCGGGTGCCGCGCTGCGGATCATCGTATAGTCTGATTAATCAGATTATTCTGAAGCGCGTCGACGCGCGCTCGGATCAGGACACGAAGCGACGGAGTCCCGCGGATGCGACTCCAGGAAGGGGCGCAGATGCCTCACGCGCTCACGGCGGCCACCGCCCACACGACCGTCCTCGCAGCAGAGGGGGGTGCAGCGCTGACCGTCGACCCGTCCGGGCCGGTCGTGCAACTGATCGTCGCCGCGCTGATCGGCATCGTCGTCATCATCGCCTTGATCACGTGGCTCAAGGTCCACCCGTTCATCGCGCTGACGATCGGCGCGCTCGGTGTCGGCATCGGTGCCGGCCTCGCACCGGACAAGGCCGTGACGAGCTTCGGCAACGGGTTCGGCGCCACGATGACGAGCGTCGGCATCCTCGTCGGTCTCGGGTCGATGTTCGGCAAGCTGCTCGTCGACTCGGGGGCGGCCGACCGCGTCGTCGACACCCTCGTCCGCCGCTCGTCGAAGGCCGCGCTGCCGTGGACGATGGCGCTGATCGGAGCGCTCATCGGGTTGCCGATGTTCTTCGAGGTCGGCCTCGTCCTCCTCATCCCGATCATCGTCCTCGTGGCGAAGCGGAGCGACGTCCCGATCATGAAGATCGCGGTGCCGGCGCTCGTCGGCCTCTCCACCATGCACGCGTTCGTCCCGCCGCACCCCGGCCCGCTCGTCGCGATCTCGACGGTGGGCGCGAACCTCGGCACGACCCTCGCCTTCGGCATCGTCCTCGCGATCCCCGTGATCGTGCTCGCCGGTCCGGTGTTCGCGCGATTCGCCGCGCGCTGGGTCGACATCCCGGCTCCCGACCTGTTCGGCTCGCGCGGACCGGCCGGCGGTCACGACGACCCCGCCTCGGCCGGACGGGAGGCACGGCGCGGCCCCGCCACGCAGGACACCGCCTCCCTGCCCCACGGCAAGAGCGACTTCACGCGCGTCATCAGCGAACCGCGCAGCCCGTCGTTCACCACCGCGCTCGTCGGCATCCTGCTGCCGGTCGTCCTCATGCTCGCGCAGGCGATCCGCGAGGCCGTCGCGCCCGACGCCGCCGGGTCGTGGGTCAGCGTGCTCGACTTCCTCGGGACGCCGATGATCGCCATCGGCATCGCCGCCGTCTTCGCGATGGTGTTCTTCGCGATCGGTGGCGGCATGGACCGGACGGCCGTGTCGCGATCGCTCGAGAGCGCCCTCCCGCCGGTCGCCGGCGTGCTGCTCATCGTCGGCGCCGGCGGCGGGTTCAAGCAGGTGCTCATCGACACCGGGATCGGCGGGGTGATCGCCGACGCCGTGAAGGACTCCGGGATCTCGGTGCTGCTCGTCGCCTGGGTGGTGTCGGCACTCGTCCGGGTCGCCACCGGGTCGGCGACCGTCGCCACGGTCACCGCCGCCGGGATCATGGCGCCCATCGCGCACGACCTGTCGCAGCCGATGACCTCGCTGCTCGTGCTGGCGATCGGTGCCGGCTCGGTCTTCCTCTCGCACGTGAACGACGCCGGGTTCTGGCTCGTGAAGGGCTACCTCGGCACGACCGTGGGACAGACGTTCAAGACCTGGACGGTGCTCGAGTGCCTCATCTCGGTGTTCGGCCTGCTCGGGGTCCTGCTCGCGGGGGTGTTCCTGTGACCGGGGCCGGCTCCGAGGGTGTGCTCGACGCCCGCGTGTTGGTCGTCATGGGCGTCTCGGGCTCCGGGAAGTCCACCGTCGCCGCGACCGTGGCGGAGCGGCTCGGGTGGGACTTCGCCGAGGGCGACGCGATGCACCCGCAGGCGAACGTCGACAAGATGCACGCGGGGACACCGCTCACCGACGAGGACCGCTGGCCGTGGCTCGAGGTCGTCGGCGGCTGGGTCCGGGAGCACCTCGGGTCCGGGACGCCCGGCGTCGTGACCTGCTCGGCGCTGAAGCGCTCCTACCGAGACGTGCTCCGCGCGCCGGGTGTGGTGTTCGTGCACGTCGCGGGGAGCGCGGACCTGATCGGCGGCCGGATGGCGCAGCGGACCGGGCACTTCATGCCGACGTCCCTCCTCGCCTCGCAGCTCGCGACGCTGGAGGTCCCCGGCCCGGACGAGGCGCACATCACCGTGGCGGCGGACCGCACCCCGGACGAGGAGGCCGACGAGGTGGTCGAGCGGCTCGGGCTCGCGGTGCGCTGACTCCCCGGTGCGCCGATCCCACGGCACGCCCCTCCGGATCAGGGAGGGGCGCGCCGTGGTCGGGTGTTCAGGCCTTCGAGACCATGACCCAGCTCACCTGGATGCCGTACTTCGTCGCGGGTGAGATCCGGAGGTCGACGATGCCGTCCTTGCCGACGCGCGTGGTCGACGTCAGGGTGCGGAAGGTGCCGTCGATCGGCTGGTGGGTCGCGACGGAGGTCCCGTTGACGTGCACGGCCGCAGCACGACCCGGAGCGCTCTTCGTCCACGGGTCCCAGAACCCCACGTCGACCCGGTAGCGCCCCTTCCCGAGGCCACCGAGGGCGTACTCGAGGTCGGTCGCGTCAGCCTGCCAGCGCACGGTGCTCGTGATCGAACCGCCCGACGTGCCGCTGGTCCCGCCCGTGGTGCCGAAGTACCCCCAGTGCGTCCCGTGCGACGGATCGGCGCCGAAACGCTGGTCGGCCACCGAGTTGCGCAGCCGGTCGCCGCGACGCTGCAGGAACGCGAGGTCGGCGGTGTGGTCCGCCGTTGCCTGGCCACCCGCGTCGATGAAGTACACCAGGCGCTTCGGCAGCACCGTCACCAGCCGCGTGAACGTCCGTCCGTCGTCGAGCGTGCCGGTCACGGTCTGCTCGCCGGCGGTCCGGAGCGGCGCGGTCGTCCAGGTGACGCGGTGGGTCGTGCCGGTGGCGCCCTCTCGGACGCTGACCCGCTTCGGGAGCGCGCCGGTGTCGCCGAGCGAGACCTGACCGGGCACGGTGGTCGTGACCGTCCAGGGGGAGTAGGGGTGCAGGTCGGTGAGGCTCCAGGTGCCGGTGTCGCACGAGAACGACATCGAGCCGCCCTCGCCGAAGGTCACAGGCAACCACACGGACGGAGCGGTGCGGAGGTCCTCGGCATTGTTCCACCGGTCTCCGAGGTACACGACGCGACCGTCGCCGAGGTTCAGCAGGGACGTGCTCTGCGAGTCGCAGGTGGTGCCCGCATCGGTTCCGGTGGCCGGGTTGCCGTGCGCGGTCCACGTCCCGAGGATGTTCGTCGCGGTGGCGTAGGCGGCGGCGTTCGGTGCCCATCCGGTCGCGCCGGACGTCACGAGGTAGTACGTACCGCCGACCTTGGTGATGGCGGGCGCTTCGCGCTGCCCGCCGATCCACGGCTGCGGGCGACGGAAGTCGACGCCCTCGACCGCTTCCGCGGGGTCCGTGGACAGGCCGGTGTAGTCGTCGTCGAGCTTCGAGATGTACAGCGTCAGGTTCTCCTCGCTCGCGTACACGATGTAGGCGGTGCCGTCATCGTCGACGAAGAGGTTCATGTCCCGCGCCATGCCCGGGGAGTCCGGCTGGTGGTTCGTCGGGTCGTCGGCGGCCACGTGGTCGAGGCGGTACGAGTCGACGTACCGGAACGGCCCCGTCGGGGAGTCGGAGACGGCCACGCCCGCCTGTGCCTTCGCGTACTGCGCGTCCGAGGTCGCAGTGGGGCCGTCGGCGTGGACCCACATGACCCACTGTCCGGTCCGTGCGTTGTGGATCACCTTCGGTCGCTCGAGGATCGCACCCGGACGGGTCGAACTCGGAGCCGTGACCCCGAGGTCGCGGTACACGGCGTCCCGCTGGGTCTGGTCGTAGCCGCCGTAGAGCGCCGAGAAGTACGGGGCGTCGAAGTCCGAACGGCTCGTCATGGTGCGGAGCGCCAGCCCGTCGTCCTTCCAGTCGTACAGGTCGTACGACGAGTACACGTGCACGCCGCGGGTGTCGCTGTAGCCGTGACCNGGTCCTCGCCGTACCAGTAGTAGATCGTCCTCCCGGACGCGTCCTCAGCGGTGACGACCTGGCCGCCGTGCCCCTGGATCGGCTGCCCCTGGTCGTCGAGCCACGGCTCGCCCGGGTGGAACGCGCCGTCCGTGGAGCGCACCGGCGACGTCGATGCCGCTGGTGCGATCGACCTCGACGCCGCTTGGGCCGCTGTGGCCGGCGCGGCCGTCAGACCGGCGACGCCGAGGGCTGCCGTCACGGCCACGCCGATCGCGGCGAGTGCCGCTCGCGTCGTCAGTTCTCGCTTGGTGCTGCCCGTCGAACCGGGCCCGGTGTTGCGAATCCCCATCGATCCGCCCCCTCCTGTCATCGTTGCCCCCGATGGCAACGTCAACATGATCGCGATGTCGCTGCCGCGGTGCAAGGGGTCGCCCCGCGTTGCCACGTGTTGCCACCCAGGCCAGCACCCTGCGCTCGGTCGTGCCCGTCCCGTCGGCGCGGGGATGGATCCGTGTCCGGCCTCGGCGCGGGCGCGACGGACCGGCTCCGGGTGCGGCCGGCGCCGGTGCGCGCGACGGCACCGGGGTGACCGAGGCGCCGGACCTCGACACCGGGGTCGCGTTCGCCCGCTCGAGCCCCGCGACGGTGCAGGGCGGGTCCGTCGGGGTCCGACCGGTCCTCGGCTCGTGGGTGCGCGGTGCCGAGCCCGACGGCGGAGCCCACGCGTCCCGACGGCCTGACCTTCCCGTCCGCCGCGGACGACGCTCGGGTGTTCAGCGCTCGGTGACGCGCCCGTCCTCCACGTGCCAGTGGCGGTCGAGCCGGACGGTCTCGAGCATCCGCCGGTCGTGGGTCACGAGCAGCAGCGTGCCGTCGTACGAGTCGAGCGCCTGCTCGAGCTGCTCGATCGCGGCGAGGTCGAGGTGGTTCGTCGGCTCGTCGAGCACGAGGACGTTGACGCCGCGGGCCTGCAGGAGCGCCAGGCCCGCACGGGTGCGCTCGCCCGGCGACAGGTCGGCCGAGGCCCGTCCGACGTGGTCCGCCTTGAGGCCGAACTTCGCGAGCAAGGTACGGACGTCTGCGGTGGCGTACTCCGGCACGAGCGCCTCGAAGGCCGCGGCGAGCGGTTCGGGCCCCGAGAACGCCGCGCGTGCCTGGTCGACCTCCCCGATCGCGACGCTCGACCCGAGTGACGCCGAGCCGGTCGTCGGTGCCTGTCGACCGAGCAGGGCGCGGAGCAGCGTCGACTTGCCGGCGCCGTTCGGGCCGGTGATGCCGATCCGGTCCCCGCCGTCGACCTGCAGCGACACCGGCCCGAGGGTGAACCCGCCCTGCGTGAAGGTGGCGTCCGCGAGGGTCGCCACGACGGCCGACGACCGAGGTGCCTGGCCGATGGTGAACTCGAGCCGCCACTCCTTGCGCGGCTCCTCGACCTCTTCGAGCCGCGCGATCCGCGACTCCATCTGCCGGACCTTCTGCGCCTGCTTCTCACTCGACTCGCTCGCCGCGCGGCGCCGGATCTTGTCGTTGTCGGGGTTCTTCCGCATCGCGTTGCGGACGCCCTGGCTCGACCACTCCCGCTGGGTCCGGGCACGGGAGACGAGGTCCGCCTTGGTCGCGGCGTACTCGTCGTACGCGTCGCGCTTGTGCTGCCGGGCGATCGCGCGTTCTTCGAGGTACGAGTCGTAGCCGCCGCCGAAGAGCCGGTTCGAGGACTGCGCCAGGTCGAGTTCGAGGACCGCGGTGACGGACCGGGCGAGGAACTCGCGGTCGTGGCTGACGAGGACGACCCCGCCGCGCAAGCCCTGCACGAACTGCTCCAGTCGGGCGAGACCGTCGAGGTCGAGGTCGTTCGTGGGTTCGTCGAGCAGCACGACGTCGAACCGCGAGAGCAGCAGCGCAGCGAGGCCCACCCGCGCCGCCTGCCCGCCGGACAGCGCGGTCATGAGCGACTCCGGACCGACGCCGAGTGCGCCGTCCGCGCGTTCGAGTCCCAGTTCGGCGAGCACCGCGGGGAGTCGCTCCTCGAGGTCCGCGGCCCCGGACGCCAGCCAGCGTTCGAGTGCGACGGAGTACGCGTCCGCCGCGGCGTCACCCGCGTCCGGAGCGCCGAGGGCCTCCGCCGCTGTGTCCATGGCGACCGTCGCTGCCGTGCAGCCCGTCCGCCGCGCGACGTACGCCGCGACCGTCTCGCCCTGGATCCGGTCGTGCTCCTGCGGCAGCCATCCGACGAACGCGTCCGCGGGCGCGGTGGACACCGTCCCCGCGAGGGGTTCGTCGACGCCGGCCAGCAGTCGGAGCAGCGTCGACTTCCCGGCACCGTTCACCCCGACGACGCCGATCACGTCGCCGGGCGCCACGGTGAGGTCGACCCCCTCGAACAGCGTCCGGGCGGCGTACCCGCCGGCGAGGTCCTTGGCGACGAGGGTGGCGGTCATGGAGCAATCGTCCCATCCCGGAAGCGCTCGATCTGCCATGATCGTGCCACCACGAGGACGAGGAGGACCCCATGGCGGCGGACGCGAGCACCGGGGACACCACCTGCCACATGTCGATGTCGCTCGACGGCTTCGTCGCAGGTCCGGACCAGGGTCGTGACCATCCGCTCGGCGTCCGGGGCGGGGAGCTGCACACGTGGCACATGCCCGGCGTCGAGGTCGGTGACGCGGACCGGACCGCCGCCCGGTGGCTGATGCGGCCGCGGGGCGCGTACGTGATGGGGCGCAACATGTTCGGCCCGGTCCGCGGTGCCTGGGACGAACCGTGGGACGGCTGGTGGGGACCGGAACCGCCGTACCACGCGCCGGTCTTCGTGCTCACTCACCACGAGCACCCGCCGATCGAGCTGCACGGCGGTACGGTCTTCCACTTCGTGACCGACGGTTTCGACGCCGCCTACGCGCGGGCGCTCGACGCGGCCGACGGAGCCGGGGTCGACATCGCCGGGGGAGCGTCCGCCGTCCGCCAGGCCCTCGCAGCGGACGTGGTCGACGAGCTCATCCTCGACATCGCCCCCGTCCTGCTCGGGAGCGGTGAACGGATCTTCGACGGGTCGCAGACTTTCGGGTTCGAACCGGTCGAGGTGCTGCACTCCCCGCTCACCACGCACGTCCGGTACCGCCGGAAGCGCGGCTGAGACGCCCACGGTGCAGGCCGCGTGTCGGTGTCGGTGTCGGTGTCGGCGTCAGCCGAGGCTGATCGTGCGGTCGAACGTCCGCGTGACCGGCGGTCCAGCGATGACCCCTGCGAGCGCCTTCGCGGCTCCCTCCGGCGTCCCGCGCCACGCGACGTAGGCCTGGTGGTGGGCCGTGCTCGCCCAGCGCTCCACGACGACGACGTGCTGCGGGTCGGTGGCCTCCACGATCACCTCGAGCGACTCGTTCCCGTCGAACGCGCGCGTCTGTGCGAGCGTCTCCCGGATCGCCGCCTCGACGGTGCCGGTGGGCAGATCGTCGCGGAGCTGGACCTCGAGCAGGACGGTCATCGACATGGGGACACCTTTCGTCGTCGTTGCGGGGGACAACTCGGCGCCGCCCTGTGGGATTCCGGTTCCGTCCACAGGCCGCCGTCGACGCCTCGGTACTCATGCGGCGCCGCCTAGGCTGGCCGCGTGTTCGAACTCCACCACCTCTCCGCGCAGGACCTCTGGGACTGGATCCGTCGTGGTGAGGTGACCGCGCGCGAGGCCGTCGACCACTACTTGGCGCGCATCGCGCGGCTCGACCCGGCGGGAGCGGACGGGCCGGGGCTCGGTGCCTTCGTGACCGTGACCGCGGAGTCCGCTCGCGATCGCGCC
>NZ_BACW01000024.1:0-960 GCF_000333315.1 Curtobacterium sp. B8 | reverse complement strand
GGGGAAGGTCGGCTACAGTACGACCGGTGGCTCGGTACGGTGACGATGCGGCTCCGCCTGCGCGGCCCGCGGCTCTTCGCACGAGGGCGCGCCTCGCGCTGATCCCTCGTCGGGTCGCGGAGGTCGTCGCCGCGCGACGGCGCCGACGACACGTCCCGCGACCGACATGTCGCTCGCGCGGCAGGTCGTGCGACCGACGCCCCACTCGCGCGCCAGCTCGCGCGACCACCGGACACCACGCACGCACGTCACGGCCGGGAGGCCCGTGGCGGGCCGGCACCGCGCCTCCCGTCCGGGGTGGGGTCACCACGCGCTGACGCGCCCCGGCCTGGTCGCGGACCGTGTCGTCGGTGACGCCGAGGGACGGCGCGTCGTGCGACCACCGGCGACCGGCCCCGGTCGCGACCTCAGCCTGCCGGCGCCTCCGCGATGAACTCGTCCCGTGTCACCCGCACGAGCTCGGCGGCCGCCGCCGCCGCGGCGTCCCCGTCCCCGCGGACCAGCGCCCGGGCGACCGCGTCGTGCCGTGCGGCGGCGTCCCGGGTCCACCGCGTGATCGTGTCACGCGACTCCGAGGTCCGGGTCCGGAGGAGCGCCTCGACCGTGCCCGCGAAGTGGGTGAACACGGCGTTGCCGGAGGCCTCGAGCAGTGCCCGGTGGAAGCGCACGTCGGCCTCGAGGTAGGCGCGGCTGTCGTCACGGTCGCACGCGGCGAGCATGTCCTCCGCTGCTGCCGTGACGGCCTCGGCACCGGCGGTCGACACCGCACTGGCGGCGAGCGACGCTGCGACGGGCTCGACCCCGAGCCGGAGCTCGAGGAGTTCCCGCTGCTGCACGAAGTACGCGGGGGACGCCCCACGCCACCGGATGACCGTCGGCGCGAGCAGCTCCCACGACCCGATGCCGAGGACCTGCGTGCCGACCCGTTGCGGGGCTCGACGAGGCCGAGCGACTGGAGGA
>NZ_BACW01000025.1:0-1294 GCF_000333315.1 Curtobacterium sp. B8 | reverse complement strand
CCCGGCCGGAAGACCCCGGGGTGCCCGCGCCGGGGACGAACGACCACGGGGTGCCCGCCCCGGGAACGGACGACCACGGGGTGCACGCCCCGGGACCGGACGAACCTCGGGTGGCACGCGCCGGGGACCGACGACCACGGCGGCCAGGCGACGACGACGGCGACGGCGGCGCTCCCCGGTGCTGGTGCTGGCGCTGTCGCTGCGGGGAGGACCACGCGCCCACGGAGCGGCGCGCCCGGGGTGGTGCGGAGGACGCCGCGAGCCACCGGAGCGGCGAGCACGGGGCTGACGACGACCACGGCAGCCACCACAGCGACGATGACGGCGACCACCGCGGCGGCGATGACCACGGTGGAGACCAGCGCGGCGGCGACGACCACAGCGGTTCGGGCCACGGAGCCGACGACTGAACAGCAGTGCGGGGCGGTGCGGGGCGGTGCGCGGCAGGACCGGTTGCGGTGGTCCACCTCGGTCCGCCCCGCCCGTCGGGGCCTGGTCCGGTGGGCCCTGGACCAGCATGATGGTGGACGGGCGCCCCTCCGGGCAGTTCGTCGGCAGGAGGTGGTGACAGGTGCGAGTACTGGTGGTCGAGGACCAGGCCGGCCTTGCGGACGGTCTTCGGATCGGGTTCGAGGCAGAGGGCTTCGCGGTGGACATCGCGACGAACGGCACCGACGGCCTCTGGATGGCCCGTGAGACCCGCTTCGACGTCATCGTGCTCGATGTGATGCTGCCGGGCATGAGCGGCTACAGCGTCTGCCGAGAACTCCGCGCCGAGGGCAACTGGGTGCCGATCCTCATGCTGACCGCCAAGTCGGGGGAGTGGGACCAGGTCGAGGGGCTCGACACCGGAGCGGACGACTACCTGACGAAGCCGTTCTCGTTCGCCGTGCTCCTCGCACACGTCCGAGCGTTGATCCGACGCGGAGCACGTGAGCGTCCGGCCGAACTGCGTGCGGGCGACCTCTGCCTCGACCCCGCGCGACGCGAGTTGCGGCGCGGCGACGACCTCGTCCCGTTGACCGCCCGGGAGTTCTCGGTGATGGAGTTCCTCATGCGGCACGCGGGCGACGTCGTCACGAAGCGGGCCGTGCTCGAGGGGGTCTGGAACGACGACTTCGACGGCGACCCCAACATCGTCGAGGTCTACGTCGGCCACCTCCGCAACAAGGTCGACCGCCCGTTCGGACGGTCCGCCATCCTCACGGTGCGCGGCGCCGGGTACCGGTTGGCGGCCGACGGTGGATGATCGTCCCCGGTTCCGCTTGCGGAACCCGTCCCTGCGCTCCGGATC
>NZ_BACW01000026.1:0-13610 GCF_000333315.1 Curtobacterium sp. B8 | reverse complement strand
CGTCGCGGTCTCCGCTGACGGGTCCCTGCCGGCCCTGCTCGCGATTTGGGGCACGTTCCTCTTCGGGCTGACCTACCTCTACGTCGGCCTCGACGCGCTCGCCGGCCTCGGGTCGACCGGGCTCGGCTGGTTCTGCGGTCTGGTCGCAGCCGTCGCGGTCGTCTTCGCCGTGACGAACGCCACCGTCGACCCCGTGCTCGCCGTCCTGTGGGCGACGTGGGCGGGACTCTGGTCGCTGTTCTTCGTGCTGCTGGCGCTCGGCCGACCGATCGGCCGCTCCACGGCGTGGGCGCTCGTGCTCGCGAGCCAGACGACGACGACCGTGCCGGCGCTGCTCGGCCTCGCGGGCCGGTGGCCGAGCGGGACCGGGTGGACCGTCGGCGCTCTCCTCGTCGCAGCGCTCGTCTTCGTCGGCGCCGCCGTCCTCGCACGCCGCCCACGGCAGCAGGAACCCGCGTCGACCACCCCGGCCGTCGTCACCCCCGCACCCACCGCCACCGCCTGACCGGAGGAACCACCGTGACCACCACCGCCACCCCCGACACCGTCGTCGACTACGAGGCCCTCGCGGGTCGGTTCCGGCCGATCTTCGACCGGATCGCCGCCGGCGCGAGCGCCCGCGAGCAGGAGCACCGCCTGCCCCACGACGAGATCCGCGAACTCGCGGCCGCCGGCTTCGGTGCCGTCCGGGTCCCCGTGGCCTTCGGCGGCGCCGGCGCGACGCTGCCCCAGCTGTTCCGGCTGCTCACCGAGCTGGCCGCCGCCGACAGCAACATCCCGCAGGCGCTCCGTGGCCACTTCGCCCTCGTCGAGGACCGCCTCGTCGGCCGCTCCGGGGAACGCGACGCCTGGCTCGAGCGCTTCGGGCGCGGCGAGATCGCGGGCAACTCCTGGACCGAGGTCGGGGCCGTGCAGATCGGCGATGTCATCACGAAGGTGACCCCGCAGCCCGACGGCACCTTCCGCATCACCGGCCAGAAGTACTACTCGACCGGCAGCATCTTCGCGGACTGGATCGACACCTACGCCGAGCGCACCGACACCGGCGAGCGGGTCATCGCCATCGTCGACGCACACCAGCCCGGGGTCACGCACGGCGACGACTGGGACGGCTTCGGGCAGCGCACCACCGGCTCCGGCACGAGCACCTTCACCGACGCCGTCGTGCAGGCCGACGCGGTCATCCCGTTCGACGACCGGTTCAAGTACCAGACCGCCTACTACCAGGCGGTGCTCCTCACGGTCCTCGCCGGATCGGTCCTCGCCGCCGAACGCGAGATCGCCCTGCAGGTCCGGAACCGCAACCGGGTCTTCTCGCACGGCAACGCCGACACGTTCGCGGCGGACCCGCAGATCCTGCAGGTCGTCGGTGAGGTCTCCGCGGCCGGGTTCGCAGCGGCGGCCATCGTGGACCGTGCCGCCGAGGCGCTGCAGTCCGCGTACGAGGGCGCCGCGCTCGACGAGGCCGAGGACGAGCGCCGCAACGACCGCGCCGAACTCGCGACCGCGCAGGCACAGGTCGCGCTCACGTCGCTCGCGACGACGGCGACGTCGCACCTCTTCGACGCGCTCGCCGCGTCCGGCGTGAGCACGACGAAGAACCTCGACCGGCACTGGCGCAACGCCCGGACCGCGGGCAGCCACAACCCGTGGGTCTTCAGGCGCGCATCATCGGCGACCACGCCGTCAACGGCGTCGAACCGCCGCGCGTCTGGGCGATCGGCGCGACCCGCCGCGCCTGAGCCGCGGACGGAGCGAACGGGAAGGCCGGAATCACCGCCGCCGGTCGGCGCACGGTGATCCGGGCCTGGCGTCCGTCGTCACGCGCCGCCCCACCAGCGTCCGCCAGGGGGTGCCGTCAGAGCCGGGTCACTTCCGTCGCGGCCTCGCGCACGGCGCGCACGGCATCGTGCACGAACGGGCCGAGTGCAGCCCCCGCCTGAGCGGTCGTCCACACCGTGAACCCGTCCCAGTACGCCCGGATGCTCGTCTCCGCGAGCAGTGCGGCGCGGGGGCCGGGGACGCCCCGTCCGCGCAGCGCGACCTCGAGGGTCTCCGTGACGACGAACCGCTTGTACACGTACCGCTCCCGGAGTGCCTCGTGCGCTCGCGTCAACGCGGTGATCGCGGCACCGATGTCCTGTTGTTCCGGGGTGTGGGCGGCGGTCAAGGCATCGAGCACCGCGTCGACCACGGCCAGGTCGGTCAGGTCCGCAGGGGCGTCGCGGACGACACGACGGATGGTCTCGAGCGTCGCGGCCTGACCCTGGAACAGGATCTCCCGCTTGTCCGGGAATTGCCGGAACAGCGTCGCCTTCGTCAGGCCGGCGCGTTCGGCGATCTGCGCGGCGGTCGTCGCGTCGTAGCCCTGCTCGGCGAAGAGGTCCAGCGCTGCGCGGAGGAGTCGACCTCGCGGATCCGGTTGCCATCGTGCCACGCCCTCATGCTAACCGATGCGACTCGGTCTCATCAGGTGTACGGTGACGATACCAAGTCTCATGGACAGGAGTCATCATGCAGGTCTTCGTCACCGGCGCTTCCGGATGGATCGGCCGTGCCCTCACCGCGGACCTCGTCGCCCACGGGCACGAGGTCGTCGGACTCGCCCGGTCGGATGCCTCCGCGGACCGCATCCGCGCGGTCGGGGGTGAGGCCGTCCTGGGCGACGTGGCCGACCACGACCTGGTCGTCGAGCACGCTCGTCGTGCCGACGCGGTCGCGCACCTGGCGTTCACGCTCGACTTCGACGAGTTCGAGGCGACCATCGACAACGAGGTCGCGCTGTCGGCTCGCCTGGGTGCGGCCCTCGCCGGCAGTGGGACGGCCGTCTTCGCGGCGTCCGGCACGCCGACGAACGCGGACGGGATTGCGACCGAGGCCGACGCGCTCGACCCGGACGGACCAGCCGGTGCCAGGGCCCGCACGACGACCGCTGTCCTCGCGCTCGCGGAGCAGGGCGTGCGGGCCGGCATCGTCCGGATGCCGCGGACGGTCCACGGCGCAGGGGACCGCAACGGGCTGATCGCGTCACTCGTGCAGCTCGACCGCCAGCTCGGGGTCGCCGCGTACGTCGGCGAGGGCGCGAACCGGTGGCCGGCGGTGCACGTCACCGACGCCGCACGCCTGTTCCGGCTCGCACTGGAATCGGCTCCAGCGGGTTCCGTCCTGCACGCGGTCGCGGAGGAGGGCGTCCCGATGCGGGCCGTTGCCGAGTCGATCGCTCGCCGGACCGGCCTGCCGCCGGCAGCGGTCGACCCGTCCACCCTCGGGGTCTTCGGCGCGCTGCTGGGCGGTGACCAGCCGGCATCGAGCGCGCGGACGCGCGCCCTGGTCGGGTGGGAACCGACCGGGCCCACGCTCATCAGCGACCTCGACGCCGGCCACTACACGGCGACTGCCTGACGGCCGGCGGAACGGACGCCAGGCCCGGATCACCGCCGCCGGTCGGCGCACGGTGATCCGGGCCTGGCGTCCGTGATCACGCGCCGCGGCGCGTGCCGACGGCGTGCAGCTGGCCGGTCACCGTCGGTCCGCGGAGGCGGTGGTCCGCGCGGTGGTGGTCCGGTCGGGGTCGACGATCGTGCGGACGGCCTCGGTCGAGATGCGCTCGTCGGCCGGGGACCCCGCGGCCTCGGGCGCCGACCCGGCCCCCGGTGCGCCGTGGCCGTCGGCGGACATCGTGCGCTCGTCGAACGGCACCGCACCCGAGAGCACCCGCTCCACCTGCTGCTTGTCGATCTGCCGCGTCCACGTGCCGACGAGCACCGTGGCGACGGCGTTGCCGGTGAAGTTGGTCAGGGCACGCGCCTCGGACATGAACCGGTCGATGCCGACGATGAGCCCCACGCCGTTCACCAGGTCCGGGCGGTGCGCCTGCAGACCGCCGGCGAGGGTCGCGAGCCCTGCTCCGGTGACCCCGGCAGCGCCCTTCGACGCGATGATCATGAAGACCAGGAGCGAGATCTGCTCGGGGAGGTTCAGCGGCGTGCCGAGGGCGTTCGCGATGAAGAGCGACGACATCGTCAGGTAGATGGCCGTGCCGTCGAGGTTGAACGAGTACCCGGTCGGCACCGTGACGCCGACGACGGGCTTCGACACCCCGAGGTGCTCCATCTTCGCGATGAGGCGCGGCAGACTGACCTCGCTGGACGAGGTCGAGACGATGAGCAGGTACTCGCGGCCGAGGTACTTCATGAGCCGGAAGATGTTGATGCCCGTGACGACCCGCAGCAGGACGCCGAGCACCCCGACGACGAACACGATGCAGGTGATGTAGAAGGCGACCATCAGCGTGCCCAGGGCGACGAGCGCGGCGACGCCGGTCGCACCGACCACGGCGGCGATGGCTCCGAACGCACCGATCGGCGCGGCCCACATCACCATCGCGAGGATGCGGAACACGAGCGCCTGGAGGTGCCGGATGCCGGTGAGGATCGGCGCACCCTTCTCTCCCATCGCCTGCAGCGCGAAGCCGACGAGCAGGGCGACGAAGAGCGTCTGCAGGATGCTGCCGCTCGTCAGCGACGACACGAGCGTCGCGGGGATGATGCCGAGCAGGAAGCCCGAGGTCGACGACGCGTCCTCCTCGGAGCCGGCGGGCAGCTCGTACGTCGCCTTCGACATGTCGAGGTGGTCGCCGGGGTGGATCAGGTTGCCCACGACGAGGCCGATCGCGAGCGCGAACGTCGACATCGCGATGAAGTACCCGAGGGCCAGACCGCCGACCTTGCCGACGGTGGCCGCCTTCGCGATCGACCCGACACCGAGCACGATCGTGCAGAAGATCACCGGCGCGATCATCATCTTGATGAGGGCGATGAAGCCGTCGCCGATCGGCTTCAGCCCCACCGCGAAGGCCGGGGCCGCGAGTCCGACCACGATGCCGGCCGCGACCGCGGCGATGACGGCGATGTAGAGCCAGTGCGAACGGTCCAGACCGCGACGCCGCACGGGGCGGGTGTTGGACGGGTGCGTCGATGCCATGAGACTTCCTTGTCGTCAGGACCGGTGCGTCGTCGCTCCGGTCGGCTCGTCCTGTTCGGAGACGCAGCCACCCTCGCGCGGGACGGCCGCGCACGTCGACTTGTGTTCATTGCGTTCACGCCGGTGCTGCGGGAACGCCCGGCGTACGCGAGGATGGGGTGTTCCCGCGACGAGGCGAGGAGGGCTGGACAGTGGCACCGAGACGGTGGAGCATCGCGACGCGCCTCTTCGCCCTGCAGCTCGTCTTCGTGGTCGTCGGCGTCGTCGTCGGCGGTGCCTGGAGCTGGGCGTCCGCCCGCGCGGACCTCGAGACGGACGCCGCGGAGAAGTCGACCGCGGTCGCCGTCTCGATCGCCCGCAACCCGTTCGTGGTCGAGCAGGCGCGCTCCGCGGACCCGTCCACACGGCTGGAGCCGTACGCCCTCGACCTGATGCGTCGGACCCACACCGACTTCATCACGATCATGGCGCCGGACCGCACCCGGTGGACCCACCCTGACCGCGCCGAGCTCGGTCGACCGTTCCGGGGCACGATCGCGCCGGCCCTCGCGGGGACCACCTTCACCGAGACGTTCGCGGGGACCCTCGGTCCGTCCGTCCGTGCCGTCACCCCGATCACCGACGACGGCGGCCGGGTCATCGGGCTGGTGGCCGCGGGCGTGACGGTCGCGAACATCTCCTCCGCCCTGCTGCCCCGGCTGGTCTCGGTCGTGCTCCTGGCGCTCGCCGTGGTCGCGGTGTCGGCGCTCTTCTCGTGGCTGCTCAGCCGGTACCTGGCCCGGGTCACCGCCGGGCGCGGGCCCGAGGAGCTCGCACGGGTGTTCGCCTCGTACGAGGGCGTGCTCCACTCCGTCCACGAGGGCCTCGTCGTCATCGACCGCTCCGGACACGTCGTGCTGCACAACGACCGCGCGGCGGAGCTGCTGCACCTGCCGGCACCGGACGAGGCCCAGGGACCGATCCCGCTCGCCGCACTGGACGTGCCCGACAACCTCCGGACGTTGCTGGCGTCGGGGGACCGAGCCGTCGACGAGACGTACGTCGCGCCCGACCGGGTGCTCGTCGTCAACCAGGAGATGGCGTTCTCCCGGGCGTCCTCCCGGCCGCTCGGCACCGTGGCGACCATCCGCGACCAGACCGAGCTGCTGCACCTGTCGGGCGAACTCGCGGCCACCCGCACGCTCACCGACGCGCTGCGCTCCCAGACCCACGAGTTCGCGAACCGCCTGCACGCGGTGGTCGCGCTCCTCGAACTGGGGCGGGTCGACGAGGCCGTCCGGTTCGCGTCCGACGAGATCGACCGTCACGCGGACACCCGGACGGCTCCCTCGCCCCGGCACCCGGGCAGCGACGACGCAGACGCAGGCGACCTCGACGCGCCGGCGCGCGCCGGCGCAGCCGCCGTCCACGCGCCGGGAACGGACACCGTCCACGCGCCGGACACCGGCACCGCACCCGAGGTGATCGCCGCCGTCCTCGATGGCAAGCGGGCACAGGCCCACGAGCGCGGTGTCACCCTGACGATCGACACCGCCGGTCTGGCCGATCCCGTCGACGCGCAGCCGAACGACGTCATCACCGTGCTCGGCAACCTGGTGGACAACGCCGTGGACGCCGCGGGTGCCGACGGCCCGGGTCGGGTCTCGGTCTCGGTGTGCTCCGCGGACGGGAGCAGCCGGTTCGTCGTGCGCGACGACGGGGCCGGCATCCCCGACGTCGAGGCCGCCTACGCGCGCGGATGGTCGACGAAGCCGTCCGGTCCGGAAGGACGGGGGATCGGCCTCGACCTCGTCCGCTCCACCGTGACGCGCCTCGGCGGCCGGGTCGGCGTCACCACCGGCCCGGACGGAAGCACCTTCGTGGTCGAGCTCGACCCCGGACGCGTCCGGACGTGAGCGGGGCGATCCGGGTCCTCATCGTCGAGGACGAGCCCCTGACCGCCGAGGCCCACGCCGCGTACGTGGCGCGCCTCGACGGCTTCACCGTCGTGGGCTCGGCCGCCACCGGGCGGGCGATGCTGGCCGCGGTCGCGGCTGAGCAGCCGGACCTCGTGCTGCTCGACCTCGACCTGCCCGACGCGCACGGGCTGCAGCTCGTCCGCGCGCTCCGCTCCGCGGGGTCCGCCGTCGACGTCATCGCGGTGACCGCCGCCCGGGACGCCCGCGGCGTGAAGAACGCGATCGCGCTCGGCATCGTGCAGTACCTCGTCAAGCCGTTCAGCTTCCGGACGTTCGCCGAACGCCTGACCACCTACCGCGAGTTCCGCCGCCGGTTCGAGGACCGCCGGACGCTGACGCAGGCCGACATCGACCAGAGCCTCGGGTCGCTGCGTCCCACCACGCCACCGGACCACGAGAAGGGCATCGCCCGCGAGACCCTGGACGCGGTCCAGCAGGTCCTGGTGCGCGCCACCGAGGCCGCCTCGGCGTCCGAGGTCGCCGAGGCGGTCGGCATCTCCCGGGTCACGGCGCGGCGCTACCTGGAGCACCTCATCGCGGCGGGGCAGGCCGGGAAGGACGTGCGGCACAGTGGTCCGGGGCGACCGGAGTACGCGTACCGCTGGTTGCGGTGACGGCGCGCGCCGTCGTGGGCTGACCGGCAGCGTCGGTCGCGGTCGTCCGGCCGGCCACGGCCGGGAGGCGCGGTGCGCGTCGGACGCGTGTCGTGCCTCCCGGCCGGGTCGCGCGGGCGACGGGGCGCTGCGCGCCACGGGGGCCGCTGTTCGGACCGTCAGCCGTGTTGCGGGGTCCACCCCAGCGCCGGGCCGAGGTGCTCGGCCATGTCGCCGATGATCTGGGCGTAGTCGTCGGGACCGAAGGAGAACGGCAGTGCGAAGGCGACCTCCGTCGCCACCTGGTAGCCGGCGTCGGCACGGAGCCGGTCGGCGATCTCCGCCGAGGTCCCGACGAGGTCCGCCGCGAAGAGCAGCCCGGCGGGACCCTGGGGCACGCCGACCCGTCCGGACCGCGCGTCGGCGTACGCGCGGTACCGCGCGACCTGCTCGGGCGTCGCGCTGTCGGTGGGGATCACGACGAGCCCCTGGGAGACGCGCGCACTCGCCGGGTCCGGGTGCGCGTCGAGGTAGGCCTCGACCTGCGCCCGCTGGTTCGTCGCGAAGTCCGTGCCGACCTCGCTGCGCGTGACGCTCGAGGTGAGCAGGTGGAAGCCGTGCTCCGCCGCCCACACGGCCGACCGCGTGCTGCCGGTGCCGTACCAGAGGCGGTCGACGAGCCCCGGGCTGTGCGGCTGGACCGAGGTCGCGAACTCCTCGATGCCACGGCGCTCGGTCGACGCGGTGACGGCGTCGCCGCGGACGAGGTCGCGGAAGCGCAGCAGTCGGGTGTCGCCGAAGTCCTCCCGATCGGCGGTGTCGGGGTAGATCGCCTCGCGGTAGAGGTCGAAGTGCATCGGCGTCCCCGAGGAGAACCCGGGCTGCAGCCGTCCGCCGAGGAGGACGTCGACGGTCCCGAGGTCCTCCGCGAGCCGGAACGGGTTCTCGGCGCCGATCGGGGTGACCGCGGTGCCGAGCGCGATCCACGAGGTCCGCTGCGAGGCGGCGGCGAGCAGCGCGACGGGCGAGGAGATGCCGTGCTGCAGGTGCCGGTGTCGCAGCCACGCGCTGTCCATCCCCAGGGACTCCGCACGCTCGATGACCCGGAGCGTCTCCTCGTGGCCGGCAGCGGGGTCGGCGGGGTCGAACGACCCGATGGTGAGGAAGCCGAGTCGTTCGAGGGGACGTCCGTCGGGGGGCATGGTCCGATGGTGGCAGACCGCACTGACACGGACCGGCTGGACGGTGTTGCCCCCCGTTCTGGGTAGACAGGTCGGTCCGTCCGCCGTTCTGCGGACCGGTAGAGTCGGCGGTGGACGAGCCGACCGGCCGACCCGAACGCCCGGGGCTCGCCACCGCGATGCCGTCCCGGCCCTCGAGTCACCCTGCTCGGGCCGGGACGGCGCCCTCGGTTCCCGCGTTCCCCGTCGGTGATCCCGTCCCGGACCGTCCACGGCGATGGCCGCCGGTCGGACCTGAACGCTTCCACGGGTAGGATCGCGCAGGTGCCGGACGGCCCCCCGCTCGGGTGGAGCAGGTCGTCGGTCACGGAAGGACGTCGCGTGCCGGACCTGCCCATCGTGTTCGAGATCGGGTCGATGGTCGTCGTCGTCGCGATCCTGCTCGCCGACCTGGTGATCGTCGCCCGGCGGTCGCACGAACCGACGATGCGGGAGTCCGGGCTCTGGGTCGGCTTCTACGTCGGCCTGGCGCTGCTGTTCGCGCTGGCGATGCTGGTGTTCGCCGGGGGCGACGCCGCCGGGCAGTTCCTCGCCGGCTGGTTGACCGAGTACAGCCTCAGCATCGACAACCTGTTCGTCTTCGTCATCATCATGGCGCGCTTCGCCGTGCCGAAGCCGATCCAGCAGGCCGTGCTCATGATGGGCATCATCATCGCGCTCGTCCTGCGCGGGGTGTTCATCCTGCTCGGGGCGCGCCTGATCGAGGACTTCTCCTGGATCTTCTACCTGTTCGGCGCGTGGCTGATCTGGACCGCGATCCAGCAGGTCCGCGAGGACCACGACGACGAGCAGCAGCAGGACTCGTTCGTCGTCCGGCTGCTGCGCCGACGCGTCCGGGTGACCGACACCTACGACGGCATCCGGCTCCGCACGCACGTCGACGGACACCGGCACTTCACGCCGATGCTCGTCGTGCTCATCGCGATCGGCACCACCGACCTGCTCTTCGCGCTCGACTCGATCCCCGCGATCTTCGGCATCACGGAGAGCGCGTTCATCGTCTTCACCGCGAACGTCTTCGCGCTCATGGGGCTCCGGCAGCTCTACTTCCTGCTCGGCGGACTGCTCGAGAAGCTGGTCTACCTCAAGTACGGCATCGCCCTGATCCTGGCGTTCATCGGCGTGAAGCTCGTCCTCCACGCCCTGCACGAGAACGAGCTGCCGTTCCTGAACGGCGGACACGGCGTCGCGTGGGCGCCGGAGATCGGGACGTGGACCTCACTCGCGGTGATCGTCGTCGCGATCGGCGGGGCCACCCTCGCGAGCGTGCTCCGGATGCGCCACCAGCCCGTCGAGCGCTGAGGCACCCGGGTCCCGGCCCGGGGTCGCCGGACGACGGAGGCCGAGGACGACGACGGCGACGAGGTTCACGGCGCTGCCCACGAGGAACCCGGTGCTGCCGGCTGCGACCCCGGTCGTCGGCGCGAGCACGGCCATGAGCACGACGCCGACGACGAACCCCGTCACCGACGCGAGTGCCACCTGTCGCGACCGTCCGGCCGCGAGCAGCAGGGCGGCGGGGACGAGCGACACCGTGAACACCCAGACGCCGAGCACGAGGAACCGCAGGTCGGCCACCGCGGCAACTCCTTCGCCGGGGTAGAACAGCGGCAGGAACCAGTCGGCGAGCAGCGCGACGAGGCCGAACAGGGCGGCCGTCGCGGCGGTGAACCCGGCCACGAACCGCCACGCGCCCGGGCTCCGCAGCGTCGACTCCTCGGCCCGGTGCGCGAACGCCGGCACGACGACCTGGGCGACGGCTTGTCCGACCATCGAGGCCGGCGTGGCCAGTGAGAACGCGGCGGCGTACACGCCTGCGTCTCGGGGTGATGCGCTCACCTGGGCGGTGATCATGGCCAGCTGCAGCAGACCGTTCGTGGTGAGGCCGGCGAGGACGTTCCAGGCGGCGAACCGCAGCACGCCCCGGGTGGGTTGCTGCCCGGCGGTCCCTGCCGTCCCGCGCGGCCAGCACGCGACCGCGAACACCGTGTAGCCGATGCCGAGCGGGAGCAGCACGACGGGCTCGGCCCGGGTCACGCACGCGAGGACGAGCAGCGCGAGCGTCAGGGTGCTCGTCAGCGCGTCCCAGACCGCCACGCGCCGTGGGCGGTCGTGGCCGAGCTGCGCGCCGCGGGCGTACACGTAGAGTCCGTAGCCGACGACGACCGACACACCACCGAGGACCGTGCCGGGGCCGTTGCCCCATGCGATCGCGACCGGGACCGTCAGCGCTGCGAGCACGACGGACGCGAGCAGCATCGAGCCGCCGAGCCGTCGGTTCACGGCGGTGTCCGACCGGCCGTTGCGCATCGCGATCGCGAGGGAGCGAGACGCCGTGTTGCCCGCGGCGGACGGCCACAGCAGGGCGGCGAAGACGGCGAGCGAGAGGAGCGCCGAGGACTGGCCGAGCGCCTCCGTGCCGAACACCCGGCCGATGACGACCGTGAGGATCAGCTTCGCGGCACCCTGGACGCCGATCCCGACGGTCGACAGCAGGGCCGCGGACGCGACCCCGGACCGCGGGCCCGGAGCGGTCGGCGGTTCGCTGCTCACGGGTACAGGAGCGTACCGGCCGACGGGTGCACCCGTCCGACGAGGGGGATCAGTGCCGACGTCGGCTGGACAGCAGTCCGCCGATGACGACGGCCGCCGCCACGCAGAAGATGATGAGCGTCGGGACGTCGAAGCCGTCCAGGTTCATGGTGTGTCCTCCAGGTCGGCTCCGACGGTAGGCCGCCGGACCTGTGGGCGACGGGTGCTTCCGAAGCGGAGCCTGAGGACTCGTGGAGCGTCGGTCGCGATGCGACCGTGGGACGGACGGGAGGGCCGCGACGGGACCGTGGGCCGGGAGGCGCGCGGCGCGACCGCGGGACGGACGGGAGGCCCGTGGCGGGTCCGCCACGGGCCTCCCGTCCGGTGCCTGGTCGCGGATCAGGGCAGGTAGTACGTCGGGTTCGGCAGCTTGACGCTCCGGTCGGCGGAGCCGCCGATGAGGTCGCTGCACTGGTCGCCGAAGTTCGCCACGACGTCGTAGTGCCCGCCGGCACGCGACTCGATGTGCGCGCGGGTCTGCGACTTGTACTCGATCGTGGTGCACTTCGCGGTCGCGCACGAGATGTACGACGGCTGCTGCGAGGCGCCCGTGCCGGTCCACTTCGTGTAGTACGTGCGGTTGCCGTCCTGCTCGGCGGCGAACTGCGGGTACCCGACCTTCTGGAGGTTCTCGATCGTGGCGGTCTGCTGCGCCTCGTTGCGGCCGGTGAGCCCGATGATCGTGCAGCCCGAGCGCTCCGCGACGGACACGAGGGAGGTCATCGACGGGGTCGCCGGGAAGCGCTCGTCCTGCACCCACTCGTCCTGGAGCGTCGGGTCGAACACGAAGTGCATGTCCGCGACCTCCATGTCGTACGTCCACAGGGTGGTGTCGTCGGCGTCGAGGACGATGGCCGGGTTGCGGTGGTGGCGCGACGCCACCGCGCACTGCGTGGCGACGATCGGCACCTGCTTCCGCACGATGGAGCGCATCTCGCGGATGTACGGGCTGTCGGCCTTGTCCGCGATCCCGGTGCCGGGGTCGCCGTAGTACGTGGCGATGGTCTTCTTGACGGAGTCGATGTTCGGGATGCCCTCGCCGCCCTGCGTCGCGCCGGAGGAGCCGTCGGCCGCCATCCGGAAGTGCGTGCGCGGTACCAGCCGGGGCTCGCTGAGCCCGGGCAGGTCAGTGGACGGCAGGAAGTACGTCGGGTTCGGGAGCTTGACCTGCTCCTCGGCGTACCCGCCCTGCAGGTCGGACCACTGGTCGCCGAGGTTGTCGACGATCGTGTAGCCGAGGTCCTGCTCGATGTGCTTCCGGGTCAGCGCCTTGTACTCGACGGTGGTGCACGAGGCCGCGGCGCACTGCACGTACGACGGCTGCTGGGACGCACCCTTGCCCGTCCACTTCGTGAAGTAGTGGTCCGAGGTGAAGCCCTGGTAGCCGACCTTCTCGAGGTTGGCGATCGTCGCGGCCTTCTGGTCGTCGTTCCGGCCGGTGAGGCCGAAGATCGTGAAGCCCATCGCCTTCGCGGTGTTCACGTACGACACCATCGCGGGCACGGCCGGGAAGCGCTGGTCCTGGACCCAGACGTCCTGCTCGGTCGGGGAGAACACGAAGTGCATGTCCGCGACCTCCATGTCGTACGTCCACAGCGTGGTGTCGTCGGCATCGAGGACGATCGCGGGCTTCTCGTGCTTCGCGACCGCGCGGCGGTACTCGCCCCGGAGCTCCTTCGTCTGCTTCGTCATGATCGACCGCATCTCGCGGATGTACGGGCTGTCGACCTTGTCCGCGATGCCGGTGCCGGGGTCGCCGTAGTACGTGGCGATCGTCTTCTTGACGGAGTCGATGTTCGGGATGCCCTCGCCGCCCTGCGTCGCACCGGAGGAGCCGTCGGCCGCCATCGTGAACGAGGTGCGCGGGGTGAGGTGGCCGTCGTGGTGGCCGTGGTCGTGCGCAGGGTGTGCGCTGGCGGAGAGGCTGCCGGTCAGGACGGAGCCGGCGACGAGCGCGGCCGTGGTCGTGGTGACGAGCACGGTGCGGCGGATCGGGAAGGGCATCGGTGTCGCTTTCGATCGGTGGAGTGGCCCTCGAAGGGGGCACGACGACGGTAGCTGGGAGAACGCCCAGAGTCCAGTACCGGGGTGGTACTGGTTGCGGACGTGGCGAGGAAGAACGACGGCCGCGGTTCGGTGCGCTGAAGCGGGCTTCAGTTCGCTTCAGCACGGGTTCAGTGCCTGCTCGCGATGGTTACGGCATCCCTTCCGGTTCGTCGGAGAACCGGTCCCGTCAGGAGGAC
>NZ_BACW01000027.1:0-25730 GCF_000333315.1 Curtobacterium sp. B8 | reverse complement strand
GGCGGCGTGCGCGGCGAGGACCATCTCGAGCGGGTAGCCGCTGCGGCGGTCCTGCAGGTCGAGCGCGACGAGCTGCTCGCGGCGCATCACCCGCATCGGACCGAGGTCGCGCAGCCGGTAGCCCGTCGCCCGGCGCATCAGGACCGCGAGGACGCGGTTCGCGAAGCGTGCGTGCGGTGCCCACGCACCGCGCGAGGTCGGCACCCGGCGCCCCAGTGCGAGGTCGGTGCGACCGGACGCGACCCGGTCGAGGAGGCCGGGGAGTTCGGCGGGGTCCATCGAGGCGTCGGCGTCGCAGAACGCGACGTAGTCGGCCGTGGCGGCGGCGAGTCCGGCGGCGCACGCCGAGCCGAAGCCGCGGCGGGGCTCCGTGACGACGAGTGCTCCGTGCGCGCGGGCCACGTCGGCCGAGCCGTCCGTCGAACCGTTGTCGACCACGATCGCGCGGTAGCCCTGCGGCAGGCGGCCGATCACGCGGGGGAGTGCGTCGGCCTCGTCGAGGCACGGCAGGATCACATCGACGTTCATGCCGTCTGTTCGGTGCGGACGCCCGGATCGACGGGGATCGCGGTGCGGCTCGTGGTGCGAGGGACTCGCTGACGTCGACGACATGGGGACCACGCTGCACGGGTGGCCTGACCGGATGCGGGTGGCGGTGTACCCCGCTGTCCACTCTGGCGTCCCCCGATCTGGGGTGCCGGCGGGTGGGCGGGGGCGAGTCTCGCGCTGGCGGGGGCGGGTCTCGCGCTGGCGGGGGCGAGTCTCGCGCTGGCGGACATTTCTCGCGCGCCGGGGCCCGAGAAGTGTCCGCCAGCGCGAGACTCGGGGCCCGGCGGGCGAGACTCGGGGCCCGGCGGGCGAGACTCGGGGCCCGGCGGGCGAGACTCGGGGCCCGGCGGGCGAGACTCGGCGCGCGGCGGGCGAGACTCGGGGCGCGGCGGGCGAGACTCGACGCGCGGCGGGCGAGACTCGGCGCGCGCCGTCAGCGCACCGCGGCCCGCAGCGGCGCGGTCGCGAACTCGCGCATGCCCCGTTCGAAGTCGACCTCGGCGTGCCAGCCCAGCTCCCGCCCGATGCGCTCCGACGACGCGGTCACGTGCCGGACGTCCCCGAGCCGGTACTCGCCCGTCACGACCGGCTGCGGCCCGTCCGGCCCCGCGATCGCCGCCGCCATCTCGCCGATGGTGTGCACCGTGCCCGAGCCGACGTTGTACGCCCGGAAGGAGTCGTCCGGCAGGTCCGCCGTCGCCGCGATCGAGGCCGCGTTCGCTCCCGCGACGTCGTCGACGTGCACGAAGTCCCGCCGCTGTCGGCCGTCCTCGAACACCCGAGGGGCCTCGCCGCGCGCGAGAGCCGAGCGGAACAGTGACGCGACACCGGCGTAGGGGGTGTTCGCGGGCATGCCCGGTCCGTACACGTTGTGGTAGCGGAGCGCGATCGCCCGACCCCCGGTTGCCCGGGCCCACGAGGACGCCAGGTGCTCCTGCGCGACCTTCGTCTGCGCGTACACGTTGCGGGGGTCGAGCGCGGCGTCCTCGTCGATGAGGCCGGGCACGAGCGGCTCGCCGTCCGGGCCGATCGGGTCGAAGCGCCCGGCGTCGAGGTCTTCGCGCCGACGTGCCGGCGGACGGGTCGGCTCGCCCGATGCCGTCGCGTACGCGCCCTCGCCGTAGACCACCATCGAGCTCGCGACCACCAGCCGGCCGATGCCGTGGCGGTCCATCGCGGCGAGGACGTGCGCTGTTCCGGTGTCGTTCGAGGAGACGTAGTCGGGGGCGTCCTGGAAGTCGACGCCGAGCCCGACCTTCGCGGCCTGGTGGCAGACGACGTCGACGCCGTCGAGTGCTGCGTCGAGGACCGCGTCGTCCCGGACGTCGCCGAGCACGAAGGCGACCCCGTCCGGCACCGGGGTCCGCCCGTCGGCTGCATCGCCGTGCACGTCAGCACGGAGCGAGTCGAGCACGCGGACCTCGTGCCCCTCGGCGAGGGCCCTGCGCACGATCGCCGAGCCGATGAACCCCGCGCCCCCGGTGACGAGCAGCCGGCTCACGCGGCACCGCCGACCGGCAGCGACAGGACGGCGGCGCTCGCGCCGGCCGGTACGAGCTCGCGCGGCGTGAAGTCCTCCGGGACCGACCCGACGATCGACCCGATGGCGCGCACGATGACCTCGTTCGCCCGCGCCAGCCGGTCCATCACGGCCTGGTGCGTCACGGGCTCGTCGTCCGGACCGGACGCGGACGCGAGGCCCGCGTCGGCGTCGGTGACGAACGACAGGTTGACCGTGCCCATCCCGAGCTCGGCCGCCAGGGGCACCTCCGGCGTCATCGTCATGTTGATCGTGTGTCCGCCGGCCTCGCGCATCCACACGGACTCCGCGCGTGTCGAGAAGCGCGGGCCCTGGATCACGACGCACGTGCCGGTCGGGCGGTGCGGCACGCCGAGCGCGGCCACCGCGTCGACGGCGGCTGCACGCAGCACGGGGTCGAACGGGTCCGCGAACGACAGGTGCTGCACGTCGTCCTCGAAGAACGTGTCGGCACGACCCCAGGTGCGGTCGATGAGCTGGTCCGTCACGACGAAGGTGCCGGGTGCGTAGTCGGGGTGCAGGCCGCCGACGGCGCTCGAGGACACGACCGCACGGACGCCGAGCGAGCGGAGCGCCCAGGTGTTGGCGCGGTGGTTGATGCGGTGCGGCGCCACGGAGTGCGACCGGCCGTGGCGGGTGAGGAACGCGACACGGCGGCCGGACATCGTCCCGATGCTGATCGGGCTGGACGTCGCACCGAACGGCGTCGGGACGGTGCGCTCCTCGGCGCTGCCCTCCTCGAACAGTCGGTACAGGCCAGATCCACCGATCACGCCGATGGTCACGTCGTTCTCCACAGGTCCTCCGAATGGTCCTCGGCGCGGGGTGCGCGCTGGATACGCTACTGACGCGCCCCGACGGCGGTTCCGTCGGGCGCACGTCCAGGCTTGCATGCACGACTTCGGAGGGCACCGTGCGAACGATCGGTCAACACGCCGGAGCGGTGGCTGCCCTGCTCGCCCCGGTGATCGCCCGGCTCACGCCCGGCACGTCCGATCCCACCTGTCTGGAGGCCCGGGGCACCGCCGACCTCGCCGCCGGGGCCGGCGCCGGAGCACGTCGTCGGCTCGCCACGCGCATCGTCGCACCCGTGCCGCTCCCCGCCTTCGACAACAGCCAGATGGACGGCTTCGCCGTCCGTGCCGCGGACGCCGGCAGCGACGTCGCGGTCACCGACCCGATCCCCGCCGGGACGGTCCCGGAACCGCTCGTGCCCCGCACGGCGGCGCCGATCATGACCGGTGCGCGGATCCCCGACGGTGCCGACGCCGTCTTCCCCGTCGAACGGACCGAGCCGGGCACGTTCCCCGCGGCCCTGGCGCTCGCCACGGTCGCCGTCCCCGCCGACCTGACGGCCGGCACGTTCGTCCGGACGGTCGGCTCCGACGTCCCGCTCGGCGGCGTGCTGGCGGACGCCGGGGCACTCGTCACCCCCGCGCTCCTCGGAGCCTTCGCGGCTGCCGGCGTGGACCGCGTCGACGTCGTCCGCCGGCCGCGGGCGCTCGTCGTCAGCACGGGCTCCGAACTCGTGGGGGTGGACGCCGACGGCGCCGGCATCGGTGACGCCAACGGCATCGCGCTCACCGCCGCGCTCGCCGAGGTCGGGGTCGAATCACGCACGGTCGTGGTGCCGGACGACCCGGACGCCTTCGTCGACGCCGTCACGGCGGCGGTCGGGGACTGGGCGGACCTCGTCCTCACGACCGGGGGCATCAGTGCGGGGGCGTACGAGGTAGTTCGCCAGGCCCTCGAGCCGCTCGGGCTCGCCGTCACACCGGTCGCGATGCAACCGGGGGGTCCGCAGGCGCTCGGCACGGTGGCGTTCGGCGACCGCCAGGTGCCCGTCGTCGCCTTCCCGGGCAACCCGGTGTCGGCGCTCGTCTCGTTCGAGGTGTTCCTCCGGCCCGTGCTCGCGCCGCTCGCCGGGCTGCCGGCCGACCGCCCGTCGCAGGTGCTCCCCGCCGCCGAGGCCGCCACGTCGCCCGCCGGCAAGCACCAGGTCCGCCGCGGCCGGGTCGAGGACGGCCGCGTGCACCTCGTCGGCGGCCCGGGTTCGCACCTCCTCGTGCACCACGCCGCCGCAACGCACCTCGTCCACGTCCCGGTCGGCACCGCCGTCGTCGAACCGGGGGACCCCCTGACCGTCTGGAGCCTGTAGATGACCGACCTCTCCCACGTCCGCGCCGACGGATCAGCGCACATGGTCGACGTCTCCGCCAAGGACGTCACCGACCGTTCCGCGACCGCCACGGCGACCCTCGTCACCCGCCCCGACGTCGTCGCGCGCATCCTCGACGGCTCCCTGCCGAAGGGCGAGGTCATCGGCACGGCCCGCATCGCCGCGATCATGGCGGTGAAGAAGACCTCCGACCTGGTGCCGCTGTGCCACCCCCTGCCGATCGCCGGCATCGAGGTGGACATCACCGGCGCCGACGACCGCGTCGTGGTCGAGGTCTCCGTGCGCACGACCTCGCGCACGGGCGTCGAGATGGAGGCCCTGACCGGCGCGAGCGTCGGCGCGCTCACGGTCTACGACATGGTGAAGGCCGTCGACCGGGCGGCTGTGATCACCGACGTCCGGGTGCTCGAGAAGCATGGCGGACGCTCGGGCGACTGGAAGGCGGAACGATGACCTCCGAACCCACCAAGGGCCGTGCGGGGGTGCTCGTCGTCTCGACCCAGGCCGCGGCCGACCCGGCACTCGACCGCACCGGCCCGGTGATCGCGTCCTGGCTCCGGGAGCGGGCGTTCACCGTCGCCGAGCCGATCATCGTCCCGGACGGCGGCCCGATCGCCGAGACCGTCACGGGCGAGGTGCTCGCCGGAGCCCGGGTGGTCATCACCACGGGCGGCACCGGCGTCACGCCGACCGACCGGACGCCCGAGGCAGTGGCGCCCCTGCTCGACCTCGAGCTCCCCGGCATCGTCGAGGAGATCCGCCGACGCGGTCTCGCCGGTGCCGGACCCACCGCGCTGCTGAGCCGTGGCGTCGCCGGGATCGCAGCCGGCGGCACCGTCGTCGTCACGCTGCCCGGCTCGCGCGGGGGCGTCGCGGACGGCCTCGACGTCCTCGACGGGCTGCTCGACCACGTGCTCGCACAGCTGCACGGTGCCGGCCACGCACCTCGGAGCGCCTCGTGACCGCGGTGGAGGGATCCGGCCGGGTCCTCCTCGCCGACGTCGTCGACCGCGACGTCACGGTCGAGGAGACCTCCGTCGCGGTGAGCTCGGAGCGCGACGGGGCGGTCGTCACCTTCGCCGGGGTCGTCCGCGACCACGACGGCGGCAAGGGCGTCACGGCGCTCGACTACGAGGGTCACCCCACCGCAGCAGCCGTCCTGCGCGACGTCGCCGAGACCATCGCGGCCGAGCATCCGGACGTCCGCATCGCCGTGCTGCACCGCGTCGGCGCCCTCGTCGTCGGGGACGTCGCACTCGCAGCCGCCGTGGCGTCACCGCACCGGGCCCAGGCCTTCGCCGCGTGTGCAGCCCTCATCGACCTCGTGAAGGAGCGGACGCCGATCTGGAAGCACCAGCGCTTCCGCGACGGCACCGACGAGTGGGTGGCTGCGCTCTGACGGATCCTCATGCCGCTGTGCCAGGATCGACGGCATGACCGACACCGTGCACCGGGCCGAGCAGCGCTGGGCCGTGGCGGACGCGCGGGCGCAGGACGTGCTCGCGCTGCCCCCGCCCCGCCGGTTCCCGGTCGTGCGGGCGTCGGCGCTCCTCGTGCTGCCCGCCGCGATCGTCCTCGTCGTCGGGTTCGCGTTCCCGGCCGGTTCCACGGGTCGCGACGTCGTCGCCTGGACGGGTGCCGCCGGTGCCGCGCTGCTGCTCGTCGCCGTGATCGTGGCGGCGATCCGGGGTCGTCGATCCCCTGCGGCGATGCTCCGGGTCGACGAGGTCCTGCTGCCGGCCGAGCGAGCGGCGCTCCGCCGGGTGGTCCGCCTCCGCGAGCGCGCGCCCGAGGGCCGGCTCGACGTCGTCCGAGCCGTCGCGACCCAGCGCGTCCGCCGCCCGGTCCTCGGGGTCTGGTCGGTGTACTCGCTCGTCGCTGCGGCCGCCGTGGTGGCCGGCAGTGCCGTGTGGGTGCTCTGGCTCGCCTGGATCGTGGTGGCGGTCGTCGCGGCAGCGGCAGCGATCTGGTCTGCTGCCGTCGCGCAGCGCTACCTCGATCTCGGACCGTCCTGACGGGACCGGACCGGCACCCTGTACGCCGTCGCAGGAGACCGTTGCCCGATCGCAACCGCGGCACGCGTTCGGGGCGTAGCCGGGCTCTCGGCCGCTCCATAGAATTCGGCACCATGAGCGTGCTGCTGTACGGGGCGGGGACACTCCTGCTCGTCTTCGCCCTGATCGACATCCTGACGAAGACCGACTCCGAGGTCCGGGGCCTCCCGAAGATCGCGTGGGTCCTCCTCTGCATCTTCGTGCCCGTCGTCGGTCCCATCGTCTGGTTCGCCGTCGGGCACGACTGGGCACCGGGGGAGCGCAACCACGGCCGCTACCTGGACCCCGTCCGGCACGAGGACCGCTACGCCACGCTCGGCGAGGCCCGTTCGGCGCACGGGGACAAGCGCGTCACCGGGACCGAGCAGGAGCTCGCCGACCTCGAACGCGAGATCGAGTACTGGGAGGCCCAGGCGCGCCTGAAGCGCGCGAAGGAAGCCGCCGGGGAAGGCGACCCGACCCCGTCGAGCTGAGCCGCGCCTCCAGGCCGGCCGCGCAGCGACCCCACCCCACCCCGCTTCGCCGATGCGGAACGACCGGACCGCTGTCGCACGACATCGGTCCGGTCGTTCCACGTCGACCGTCGACCGAGGAGCCGTCGACCGCGGACCCGACCGACCGTCGACCGCAGCCTCGCGGACCCGACCGACCGGAGCGCCCCGTGCGCCCCCGTACCCTTGACGGGTGGCTCATCTCCTCGGCGCCGAGAACGTGCATCTCGAGTTCCCCACCCGTGTCGTCTTCGACAGCGTCACCCTCGGCATCGACGAGGGGGACCGCATCGGGGTGGTCGGCCGGAACGGCGACGGCAAGTCCACGCTCCTCGCCCTCCTGTCGCAGCGCATCGACCCGGACGACGGCCGCGTCACGCACCGCCGTGGCCTGACCGTCGGGTACCTCGACCAGCGCGATGTCCTGCCCGCCGGAGCGACGGTGGGCGCGACCGTCGTCGGCGACCGCGCGGAGCACGAGTGGGCCGGCGACCCGAAGATCCGCGACGTCATCGGCGGTCTCGTCTCGGACATCCCGTGGGAAGCCAACGTCGACGACCTGTCGGGAGGCCAGCGGCGCCGGATCGCCCTCGCGAAGCTCCTCGTCGGCGACTGGGACGTGCTGTTCCTCGACGAGCCGACGAACCACCTCGACGTCGAGGGCATCCAGTGGCTGGCCGACCACATCAAGCGCCGCTGGTCCGCGAACCAGGGCGGCCTCGTCGTCGTGACGCACGACCGGTGGTTCCTCGACGCCGTGTCGACGGACACCTGGGAGGTGCACGACGGCATCGTCGAGCCCTTCGAGGGCGGCTACGCGGCGTACATCCTGCAGCGCGTCGAGCGAGACCGGCAGGCCGCGGCGTCCGAGCAGCGCCGCCAGAACCTCGCGCGCAAGGAGCTGGCCTGGCTCCGCCGCGGTGCACCGGCCCGCACGAGCAAGCCGAAGTTCCGCATCGACGCGGCGAACGCCCTCATCGACGACGTCCCGCCGATCCGCGACACCGTGGCGCTGTCCCAGATGGCGACCGCCCGGCTCGGGAAGGACGTCGTCGACCTGCTCGACGCCGGGGTGGCCTTCGGTGACGACGTGATCCTGCGCGACGTCGAGTGGCGGATCGCGCCAGGGGAGCGGACCGGCATCCTCGGGCCGAACGGCGCGGGCAAGTCGACGCTCCTCAACCTGGTGTCCGGCACGCTCCAGCCGACGACCGGCCGGGTGAAGACCGGCAAGACCGTGCAGGTCGCCGTCCTCGACCAGCAGCTCGCCGATCTCCAGCAGTACGCGGACGACCGCGTGCGCGAGGTCGTCGCGCGCAAGAAGACCTCGTACGTGGCGGACGGCAAGGAGATGACGCCGTCGCAGCTCCTCGAACGCCTCGGCTTCACGTCCGCGCAGCTCTCCACCCCGGTCAAGGACCTGAGCGGTGGGCAGAAGCGTCGCCTGCAGCTCATGCTCATCCTGCTCGACGAGCCGAACGTCCTCATCCTCGACGAGCCGACGAACGACCTCGACACCGACATGCTCGCCGCGATGGAGGACCTCCTCGACACCTGGCCGGGCACGCTCCTCGTCGTGTCGCACGACCGGTACCTGCTCGAGCGCGTCACCGACCAGCAGTACGCGGTGCTCGGTGGGCACCTCCGTCACCTGCCCGGAGGCGTCGACGAGTACATGCGCCTCCGCGCGTCGGGTTCCGTCCCCGCGACCGCGTCGGCGGCTGCCGCCGCAGCTGCCGGGAGGCCCGACACGGCGGGCGGAACCGGCTCGGCAGGCAGCGTGGCTGGGTCGGGGACGGTGGGCGGCTCGGGGCGGCCGGCGGCCGGTGGCGCTGGTGGCGCGGCCGGCGCTGGTGGCGCCGATGGCGCTGGTGGCGCGGCCGGTGCGGGCGCCGCTCCGGCGGCCGGCGCCGGTGTTGCGGTGCTCTCGGGTGCGGAGCGTCGGGCGGCGGAGAAGGAGATGTCGGCGCTCGACCGCCGGATCGCCCGCATCGGGGCCGACCGGCAGGAGGTCCTCGACGCGTTCGCGGCGCACGACCAGTCGGACTACGCGGGCCTCGGGGCGCTGCAGGCGCGCCTGGCCGGGCTCGAGGCCGAGGTCGAGCAGCTCGAGGAGCGGTGGCTCGAGGTCGCGGAGCAGCTCGGGGTGTAGGGCGCGGTGGCGCCGATCCTCGGCGGGCCGGCTCAGGCGGCGTCGTCGGGGTCGTCGTCGCCGAAGTCAGGACCGCATCCGATCGCTGCACCGTGCTGCTCGCCGCCGATGCCGACGTTGAACGACCGGTCGAGCGTCACCGTGTGCGTCGTCCACAGGGGCCCACTGGAGGTCGCGGTGAAGCCCCGGACGTGGCCGGCGCTCGCGCCAGGGCGCACGACCATGCGCCCGACGACGTCGAGCTTGCCGTGAGCCGGGACGGTGACGCCGTCACGCAGCGGAACGGTCCGCCCGTACTCGCTCGGAGCGACGGGGTCGTCGGTGACCCACAGTCCGGAACCCGTGTCCCCAGGGTCGAGCGCGACGGCGAGCGGTGTCACGTCCGCCCCCTCGACATCGTCCACTCGGACGTCGACCACGCGGACGCCCCGGTCGGACGCGTTGTCGAACTCCACCATGACCATGGCGCCCCGGTCGTCGTGCCGCCCGGGTGGAGCCGCAGGCCGCACCTTCGTCGGGGTCCGTCGCGAGCGCGTGTCCCGGCGCGATCACGATCCCCAGTCCGACGGCGAGCACGAGTGCCCCCGCCGCGCTCACGCCCAGAACCGCCCGCCCCGTGTCCATGCCACCACCGTAGGGCACGGCAGCCGCCGGGCGCGCCCCCTGTTCGCGGCCGGACGTCAGCCGACGGACGCCGGATCGCCACCGCCCGGGTTCGCGACGATCTCCCAGAGGTGTCCGTCGGGGTCCTGGAAGAAGCCGGAGTACATGCCCCACGGCCGCGTGTACGGCGATGCGAGCATGGTCGCCCCCGCGCTGCGCGCCCGCTCGAGGAACGCGTCAGCCTCGGCCCGCGAGTCCACGAAGTGTCCGATCGTCGACGTCGGCCCGTGCGGGAGGTCGACACCCGAGTCGAGCGCCATGTCCTCGCGGGCGTAGACGCTGACGATGAGTCCGTCGTCGAGCGTGAACATCGCCGTGGTGCCGCCGGCCTGGTCGGCTGAACGCGGGTACTCGGTGCCGATGATGCCGCTGCCCTCGACGTCGAGCAGGGCGCGGTAGAACTCGGCCGATCGCTCGACGTCGGCCACGGCCAGGGTGATCGCGTGCATGGCCCGGAGGGTAGTCGGTCTCGGTCTCGGTCTCGGTCTCGTTCGCGGTCAGTCGCCGAGGCCGAGGATGAGTCGCCGCAACAGCCCGGAGAGCTGCGCCTGCTCCGTGCCGGACACCTCGTCGAGGATCGTGCGCTCGGCATCGAGCAGGTCGGCGATCGCCGTGTCCACCGCGGTCCGTCCTGCGCCGGTGAGGGCGACCAGGATCCCGCGGCCGTCCTTCGGGTCCGTGCGTCGGCTGACGAGCCCGCGCGCCGCGAGCCGGTCGACCCGGTTCGTCATCGTGCCGCTGGACACGAGCGTCTGCTGCAGGAGCGTCTTCGGGCTCAACTCGTACGGCTCGCCCGCGCGCCGCAGCGCCGACAGGACGTCGAACTCCCACGGCTCCACGCCGCTCGCGTCGAACGCCGCCCGCCGTGCCCGGTCGAGGTGCCGCGCCAGCCGGTCGACCCGCGAGAACACCTCGAGCGGGGCGAAGTCGAGGTCGTCGCGCTCACGACCCCACGCCGCGACGATGCGATCGACCTCGTCCTCCTGCGGCATCCCCCCATCTTGGCCGAACCGGCAGCGCACGGCCACCGGCCGCGACATGGGAGGATGGTCGGGCGCCGGGCGGGCTCCACTCCGTCGGGCGTGTTCCGCCTTGGTGTAACGGCAGCACGACGGCCTTTGGTGCCGTTAGGTCCGGGTTCGAATCCTGGAGGCGGAGCGGGGGGGTGATCCGAGTTTTCGGCGTTCGGGTTGTGACTTTTCGCGGCTGGGGGAGCTTGGTGACGCGGAAACCGGATTGGGAGCCCCAGGGACGAACTGCGAGACGTCGAACGCGACTGCACCCCTAGGCCGAAGGTGCTCTGCGCCAACGACAGTACCCCCTGCCCGAAAAACGGGCAGGGGGTACCGCGGCCGGGGCGGCCGTCAGGAGGGTCGATTTTCAGTTCGGAGCGAGCAGTGCGCTATGCGATGAGTCTGAGTTGCTCTATCTCTGCAAGTCGGTTGAACGGGTTGCGACGATCGTGCTCTTCGACCGTGAGGCTCTCGAGGCCGGGCTCGAAGAGCGCGGCGCTCGAGCGGTTCATGCGGTTCATCCCCCGGAGAGCGAGGCGGGCCTTGAGCCAGTCGATGATGCGGGAGATGTTGGCGCTCGCTGCTGCCATGGCGCCGGCCATCTCGACAATCCAGGGGCCACGCATGCGTCGCTTCATCGGAACTCCGAGCGCCTCGCGGTCCGCGTCCTTGAGACACGAATTACCGTTCTCGACGTTGTTGCGCTTGCCGAACCAGGCGCGCCACACGTCGGACTTGTACTCGTACTCCTGACCGTACTTGAGGTGGTTCTGGTTCTTGACGCCGTTCTTGTCGCTGAGAACCCCAGGGACTTTCACGGTCTTGCCCGGGATGACAACGTCGATCCAGGTGTCGGACTCTGCGTCGTAGACCTTCGGGTCGGTGAATTCCGGGTAGGAGTACTGGCGCGCGCCGGTGGCGTCGTAACCGCTACGGGGGATGAGCCGGTAGCGGGAGCGCTCCTTGCGGCGCTGACGGAGAAGCGCGTGGGCTTCGTCTCGAAGTTTGGAGCGCTCGGCCTCGGGCTTGCTCGTGATGGTCTTGAGGTAGTCGAGGTATGTCTTCTCGGCGTCAATGAGGGCGGCTGGCATGAACCACAGGTGCCAGCTACCCGTGACCATGACCAGGTTGTGCCGGCCATCGGCGCTTGCATAGAACGCTTGCTGACCGAGCTCCTCTTCCTCGTTTTTGTAGTCCATGACGACCTTGACGCCTGCTTGCGCGAGAGGGCGCTGCAAGTCCTCGGGCTTCGCTCCAGGGAAGTAGGCGCGGTCGCCGACAACGGTCTTGATGGCGTGACCGCATTCAACGGCAGACTGGTAGAGGAACAAGCCGTGACCCGTGAGCGCGCCAGGCTTGTGACCGCTGGTCGAGAGAAAGAGCAGGGGATAGCTCGCCTCAGTCTCGTTCGGGTCGCGGGTCATGACCGCGTACTCGAGCTCCCATCCGAACGCGTACTTATCGCCGCCGTCCTGGTCGGGGTCGTGGCTGCCCTGCCGGCCGTACCAACCGCAGTCGTAGTTCGTGGAGACCTTATCGCCCGGCTTGATGTTCTTGGCACTCTTCTGCTTGCCCGAGACTTCCGCGAATGTGGCATCGATGGCAATCGCGCCCTTGAATCGCCCGCGCCGCCGAGGGACGCGAACGCGGCCTCGCTGCGGACTCGGCCGACATGCGAGTACGCGGTGAGGAACACAGCCGCTGAGACCGGCCCGACGCCAGCAATGTCGAGCACCGTAGGCGCGAGAGCGGAGACGTATCGCTCGAGTGCATGGTGGTTTGCGTTGAGCTTGCCGGTCAGGTCAATGACGTCGCGAGCAAGGCGGACCGCTTCGGCTCGCGCGGTGACCTCATCGATGTCGTCACTGGGACGGTGCCGCCACGCTGCGATCGAGGCGATCTGCGTGTCCTTCAGCGGGTGCCGAACGTCGATACCGAGATTGATCGTGCGCAGCAGCGCGGTGAGCGCGTTCCGGCTCGCGGTGCGTTGACCGTCCATCGATCTCCGCGCCGCCAGCAACACGCGCAACGCCGACCGGATCTTGCCGGTCCTCGGCCAGGAGAGCAGCGCCGTGTCGGTGCGCAGCACGGCACGAGCCGCGGCTTCGGCATCGATTGGGTCGGACTTCCCGCGAGCTCCGCGGTCGGCTCGTCGTGGTGGTCGCGCTTCGACCACGGGAATGTCGGCCTGCTGCAGCGCTTCGGTCAGGGATGCTCCGTAGGAGCTGGTCCCCTCGACAGCCGCGAGCCGTCCAGCGGCTGTCCGACGATCGATCCAAGCCAATGCGCGGGCGAGACCAGTCGGACTCGTCGGGAACGACGCGGTGTCGACGACGCCGCCAGTGCGGGTGTCGAGGATGACGTAGGTGTGCGTTTTGGCGTGCGTGTCGACGCCGATGACATGCGTGTACTCGTCTGCGACGATGGGCATTGCGGGACTCCTTCCAAGACGGGAACCGTGTTGGCGCCCGGCCCGGGAGAGTCGTTGCGGGGCGGATCTCTAACGAGTCACAACCAGGTGGCTGGTTCGACGACCTTCTATCAAGCCATCGCAGCGGACGGGCCGGCACCAGCCCCGCCACCCGCAGCGGACGAGTCGAGACAATGCCACGTCATGACGACAGGCAGATAGCCGAAGAGTCACACCACGAGCCGGGACCGGTGCCAGCCTGTCAGCCGACCCCAGGCCGACCAAGAACCATTAGAGATAGCCGATCGTCTACCGAGGCACAGTGCGACCTGGCGGTATGCAGTGCGGTCGCGTGAGCGTCGCCGGTCAGGCGAATATGTCGCCGGTACGCAGCGATGCGTCGGCTCCGCCGTCGACGAAGATGACTTGTCCTGTGACATGGGTGTTTGCAGGGCTGGTCAGCCAGGTGAGTAGTTCAGCTGGTGCTGCTGGTTCTGATGGGCCGTGAAGCGGCATCGGCACCACCTGCAGGAGGGCGTCGCGCTGTTCGGGGTTATCGAGCATCGGCTGAGTCATCGGACTGATCACGATGCCGGGGCCGACCGCGTTGAGGGGGACACCTGCTTCGGCCCACTCGGGACTGATGGCTGCTCGTCGCACCCACCGTGAGATGGCCCGTTTCGATGAGGCGTACAGCGTCTGGCCTCCATCGCGGGCAACAGCCGTCTCGGCGGCACTGACTGCTGCTGCTTCGTCTCCCTGCAGGCACGCTTCGACGACGTCGTCATCGGTGGTTTGCAGTGTGGAGAACGACGACACGATCGCTGCGCGTGGAGCGTCGGAGTGCACCAGCAGTGGTCGGAGGCGTTCGAGCGTGGCGACAGCGCCGAAGTAGTTCACCGTGATCGTGACCGGTGCGGGAGCTGCGACGCCAGCAACCGCGATGACCGCGTCGATGCGGCCGCCGCTGGCTTGGTCGACCGCGCCGGCGAGGGTGTCCCGGCCGTCGGCCGTGCTGAGGTCGGCAATGATGTCCGCGTTTCGGATGTCGATGCCGATGACGCGGTGCCCGCGCGTGCGAAGGAGAGCGGCGGTGGCTGCGCCGATGCCTGAGGCTGCTCCGGTGACGACGTAGGTACGGGCAGTGTGCTGAGGTTCGGAGGGTGTGGCAGTCATGATGCTTCTTCCTGGCTGCGCCCCGTGTCCTGTTGCGGGGCGCAGCCGTCGGAGCGGGTGTGGTGTCGGGTGATGAAGCGGTCAGCTCTTCTGCATGAAGCCGCCGTCGACGCTGTGGGTGATGCCAGTGACGAATCCTGCGTCGTCGGAGAGCAGCCATGCGACGGTGGCGGCGACCTCTCGTGGGGATCCCATGCGACCCATGGGCATCTGCTCCGCGTACATGGCTCGGGTTCCCTCGTCGAGGGCTGCCACTGCGGGGGTGTCGATCAGACCGGGGGCGACAGCGTTGACGCGGATGCTGTCCCGCGCGTACTCGAGTGCGGCTTGCCCGGTGAGGGAGATGACGCCTGCCTTCGCTACGGCGTAGGCGGGCTGACCGATCGTGGCGCGGAGGCCGGCGCCGGATGCCATGTTCACGATCGAGCCGCCGCCGTGTTCAAGGAAGTAGCTGATCTCGGCTTTCATCGACAACCACATGCCCTTGAGGTCGATGTTGTGGATGCGGTCCCACCATGCCTCGTCGAGATCGTGGATGCGTGCAGCCGGGTGGCCGATCCCAGCGATGTTCGCGGCGTAGTGCAGCGCGCCGAACGTGTTCACGGCGTGGGCGACGAGGGCGACTGTGTCCTCGGCACGTGATACGTCGATGCGGATGAACGACGCGGTGCCACCGGCTGCGGTGATCTCCTCGACCACTCGGGCGCCGGCGGTGTCGACAACATCACCGATGACGACTTTGGCGCCGCGTTCGGCGAGCAGCTTCGCGGTTGCTTCTCCGATGCCGGATGCGCCGCCGGTGACGGCGACGACCTTGTCCTTGAAAGTCATCAGCGGACCAACGCAAACTCTTCGTTCATTGACCCGGGGATTGCGTACCCGTCCAGATCTCGTATCTGGTCGATGTGCGCAGCGACGTCGTCAGGTGTGGCGACCGGTTCGTCGGCGGTGACGTGCCAGCCCGGCGTGACACCCATGAAGACACGTGCGTACCGGCCGCGTGCGATCGAGTAGAGCTCGTGCGAGCGGGTGTTCGATTCGCTGGCCAGGTATGCGACCAGGGCGCTGATCATTTCGGGTTCGGCGTGCGCCGGGGTGGTCGGCATGCCGACGAACTGGTCCGCGTTCATGTCCGCTCCCATCCGGCTGACCGCCGCGGGGAGGATCGTGTTCGCGAGGATGCCGTGCGGTGCCCCTTCGAGCGCGACCACGTTCGCGAGACCGAACACTCCACCCTTTGCGGCTGCGTAGTTGGCCTGTTGGATCGACCCGAACAGCCCAGCCGCCGAGGAGGTGAACACGATGCGTCCGTAGCCGTTCTCGCGCATGTTCGCGAAGGCAGGCTGAGTGACGTAGAACGCTCCGTTGACGTGCACAGCCAGCAGGGCGTCGATCGCTGCCGGAGTCAGATCGGTGAAGGCGGCGTTGCGGATGTTGCCGGCGTTGTTGACGAGGATGTCGATCTTGCCGAACGCGTCGAGAGCGGTCTGGATGATTGCCTGACCGCCCTCGGGCGTGGCGACGGAGTCGTAGTTCGACACCGCCTCGCCGCCGCCAGCGCGGATCTCGTCGGCGACCTGATCGGCCATCGCGGTCCCGCCGTTCTCACCGCTGATGTCACCGCCGAGGTCGTTGATTACCACCTTTGCTCCGCGGCTCGCGAGCTCGAGGGCATGCGCCCGACCCAGCCCTCCGCCAGCTCCTGTCACGACCGCCACGCGGCCAGTGAACGACACTGCAGACATGTTCTCTCCTTTGAGACTCGGTCGCTCCGAGCACATGGCACAGTCTGCCACTTAGCGGACGAGTGCCAGTGGCGATCGCGGGATACTTGGAGCGTGGACATGCAAGGGGCCGACGACGAGATCCGGCAGATCGCTCCACTTCGGGTGCGCCGCCGGACGGCGACGCAGGCCGAGATCGCGGAGGCAGCGGCGTCGCTGTTCGAGCGGTACGGGTTTGAGAACGTCACCGTTGAGCAGATCGCGACGGCAGCGGGGATCTCGATGCGCACGTTCTATCGACACTGCTCGGGCAAGGATGAAGCGCTCTCCGTGGGTTTGAGCGCGGGTCCGGAGGAACTGGCGGCGGCAATCGGAAAGCATCAGGACCTGCCGCTCCTGGAAGCGGTGGTGGCAGGGCTCGTGGAGGTGTCGGACAGCCCGGTCCGTCGCAGCGAACTGCGGCTGATCCTCGGAACACCAGCGCTTCGTGTGTCGTGGTTGGCAGCTGGCCGCGCCGCTCAGGAAGATCTGGTTGGCATTGTGCGGCAGCACTTCCCAGCCATCACCGTGTTCGAAGCCCAAGCCCGGGCAGCTGCAATCATCAGCATCCTCACCGTGGTGCTTGAGGCATGGACCGCCGCAGAAGACGATGATCTCCCGCTCCGCGCTCAGCAGGCCCTCCGCGTGCTCACTGACTGGTAGGTCTGTCCGCAAGGACCCGCACCACCGGTACCTGTGAGCCGGCCCACTCTGCCGAGGAGGGTCTGTCTTGGTCTGACACAGAAACGACCGTTTGTGGCACAAGGGCTGGCCTCGGATCGAGGAAGTTGCTTGGAGCGGCGAGTCGTGTAGCGATACTCAGTGCCGGTATCCATGAGTCGTTACCAGCTGTGCGCGGCGAGTTCCGTTACGTGCTCGAGCATGGGAGAGCTCCTCGGGTGCGCGCGAGTGTCGACGACCGATCAAGATGCGTCGCTGCAGCTTGACGCGTTGAACGCAGCGGGCTGCTATCGAGTGTGGGTCGACACGATGTCAGGCCCGCTCGAGCATCGCCCCGAGCTGACAAAGCTCCTCGACCAGCTCCGCCCAGGCGACACGCTCGTCGTCTGGCGTCTTGATCGCCTGGGCCGCTCGAGCCGGCACCTCATCGGCCAGCTCCAGGCGCTGGGGGAGCGGGGAAACACGACAGGGCGATCGCCACGTGGCTTGCCACTCAGGTGAACCTGATGAACGCCGCGTCCACACAGAACCAGGTTTTCAGGGTCGCCCTCGAGGCGAGCAGCCGCATCGCGAACTGGCACATCGGCGAAGTGCCAACGTCGTGGTTCGAAAGCGCGGTTCGCGCACACTCACCGCGCAAGCCACGCGGGAACCTCAGAGTGCTCATGACCAGCATCGCGGCCGCAGCCGGGCTGGTAGCGACTGGCCTCCCTGCCGGCGCGGTCGCGGGAATCGGAGCCGGACTGGCGCAGCTCCGCGTTCGAAAGGCAGCCGACAACGGCTGACGTCGCGGTGCCGTGGAACAGAATCCCGATACCCGTGGAACGCCCGTCAGCACTGGGATCCGCGACCCGCGCCATCACTGGCATCCGCGAATAAGCCGAACACCTCGCGGGGGCTATCCGGTCTTTGCGGAAGTCGCCTTCGTGACGGCCGTCCATTTCGCCAGCCACTTTGGGAAGAACCTGGCCGCGCTCAACGACTGCATGTCAGACGTAGCCGAGGCGGAATACGGGTGGGACGCGACCGAGACCGGCCTCGTCCTGATCCTCTCTGGCTTCGCCCGGTTCGCTCAATGACTCCCACGGATCGCCGACCACGTACGGCACATCCTGGGGAGGCAGGGACGCTGCCCAGCGCTCTTCGGGAACCGACTCCTCACGATCCTGTCCCGAAGATGAGCGCCGCGCGGACACTTTCGTTAGGTTCGCGACATGCGAGCAACCAGAGCCGAACGGCGGCTGCGCAACTTCCAAACCCTGCTTCTACTCGGGGCTCTCGTGGCAGACGTCCTCGCGGCCGTGCTACTCGTGCTCGCGGGCATCCCTCAACCCATCGCCATAGCAATCGGCCTCGTGGTGTATCTCGCCAGCTGGAGAGCGATTCTCCAAGCTGTTCACCGGCGCAGAGATGCGTCAGACGACACCGACGACCGCTAGCCGATCGGCTTCTGGGTCCGCGCGGAAGTCCGGTGAGCAGCGCGGTTGAGCCAAAGGGTCGGCCCTCGCCGGCGACTAAGGTGCGTGTTGTGTCCGCGACTCCTGAGAAGCCGAAGGTCTGGGCGATCGCAAGCTTTTATGTCGGCGGTTCGGCCGCGCTGATCTTCGGTGTCGCTCGATGGGCGATGCAAAGTCGTGCGGAGCTAGCCGCGCTCTCGTCAGGTCGCAGGCTGGTCTTACCCGCGTGGGCGTGGAACCTGTTGTTCGTGGTGCTGGGGCTGGCGATGTGCGGCTTCGCGATTCAGGCGACGGTTCGTCTCCGTCGTTTCCGGTGAAGCAGAGCTCGCACTGCACCCAGATTGCCTCCGTGCGGCAATGGCGGACAGCTCGGGACAAACCCCCTTGCGTGTCCGATAGACGATCGGTTGACGAGACAGCCCCTCTGCGCCATGTTCGTGGGATGCCTGAGTGGAACGGTCTTCAGATTCCGGTGACTGATCTCCGTCTCGTGTTCGATCGGATCCTTCAGCACATCGAACGTGCGAAGGGACTGCTGTCGGTTCGGTTGACTCCTGACCTGTGGGGACGTGGTCCTCGCTGGAAGGATGTCGATCATGGCCAAGCCTTATCCGGAGGAGTTCCGACGCGACGTGATCGCGGTCGCGCGACGGGGTGAGATCCCGTTGACGCAGGTCGCGAAGGACTTCGGGATCTCCGAGGGGACCGTGACGAACTGGCTGCGTCGAGCCGACATCGACGACGGGGTTCGGTCTGGGACCACGACGACCGAGAACGTCGAGCTGCGAGAGCTTCGGAAACGGAACCGGCTGCTAGAGCAGGAGAACGAGATCCTCCGCCGTGCCGCCGCGTATCTCTCCCAAGCGCACCTCCCAAAATGATGTACCCGCTGGTCCGTGAACTCGCCGCCGACCGGATCCCGGTCGCGGTGACCTGCCGGGTGCTGGGCTTCTCGAAGCAGGCGTACTACGCCTGGCGAAAGGACCCGGTGAGTCGTCGTGATTGGGAGAACGCGCACCTGACCAACGCCGCCGTCGATGCGCACCGTGACGACCCGACGTTCGGGTACCGGTTCATCGCCGACGACCTCGCCGCCGCCGGCCACCGAGTCTCGGAGCGACCCGTGTGGCGGTTGTGCTCGCAGCAGCGGCTCTGGTCATTGCATGCCAAGAAACGGGGACTGACTCGGAAAGCGGGCCCGCCGGTGCACGATGACCGGGTCCGGCGGGCATTCACCGCCCCGGACCTGGACCGGCTGTGGTTGACCGACATCACCGAGCACAACACGGCCGAGGGCAAGCTATATCTCTGCGCCGTCAAGGACGCCTGCTCCCGCCGCATCGTCGGCTACTCGATCGACGCCCGGATGCGGTCCTCCCTCGCGGTTGCGGCGCTGCAAATGGCGATCTCGCGCCGGAACCCGTCCGGCACGGTCGTCCACTCGGACAGGGGCAGTCAATTTCGTTCCAAACGGTTCGTTCGGGCGCTCTCTGACGCCGGGCTCCTGGGGTCGATGGGCAGGGTCGGCGCGTGCGCGGACAACGCGGCGATGGAGTCCTTCTTCGCGCTCCTGCAGAAGAACGTCCTCAACCGGCGCCGGTGGGCGTCGCGGGAGCAGCTGCGCCTCGCGATCGTGCACTGGATCGAGGGCACCTACCACCGGAAACGTCGGCAACGCGGGCTCGGGAAGTTGACGCCCATCGAGTACGAAGCAATCATCAACCCACAGGTCGCACTCGCGGCCTAAATCAACGAGTCAACCGAACCTGCAGCAGTCCCGAACGGGGAGTCGGTCGTGCTGCGTGAGGACTACTTCTACTCGTTGCCCGCTCCGGGCCTCTACGACGTGTCGAGCGATCCACCCGAAGCCACGATCGGTCAGCTGACCGAGTCGTGGGACAACCTGACGACGGCGCCGGCCGCCGATCGGACGTTGAACTGGGAACTCGTTTGGCTGGGCGACGTCCTACGAGCCATCGGGCATCTTCTGCCCGAGGGCAAGCAGCATTCGACAGGCCGGTAGCCGATCGGCCACCGGCCGCGTGGGAGGATCCGGTCATGCTGAGTGACGATGCCATTGTTGAGGTTCTGCGCCGGGAAACAGCATGGCGTCTGCTCGACCCTCGGAAGAGCAGTCGGCTGGACTACCGACTCACGGACGTCCGCGTACGAGACGGACACGTGCTCGACGTGCGCATCACACAGCGCGACGGCGAGTCCGCTCGTCTGCTCATCAGGATGCCCGCCTCCGGGGCGCCTCAGTACTGGGTCTACGCCCGACCAGAGGATGCTACCGACTGGGTCGGTCAACTCCTCACCTGGATCGACGAAGAGGTGTTCACCGACGGCTTAGGACCGGGACGCCTCCGTGAAGATCGCGGCGGCGAGAGCTACGTCGTCGTCGCGAACTACGGATGGCATCAGACCGACACCGAAGAACACGCACGCCTCACCGCTGCGGCCGGACCCCGGGGATGGCACGGCTGCGGCGCCGTCTGACTGAGCGTCCTGAGTCGTTCCGGTAGACGATCCTCATCCGGGGTACTACTCGACCCTCTGGGACGGCTTCAACGGCATACCCGTAGAGTCCGCGGATGGAAGCCTCGTTTGCGATCTTCATTAACGGCTCCTACGGCGCTGGCAAGACAACCGTTCTCGATCACATCGGCAACCTGCTCGCAGCCGAGGGGCGCCCTTTCAGTCTGATCGACGTCGACTGGTTTCATCGGTCCTCTCCAGTTGCCGCCTTCGACCCGCAGAACCAGGTCATCGAGGCGAGGAACATCGCTGCCGTGTGGGTGAACTACAAGACCGCCGGACCGCGCCAACTCATCATGAGCGGCGTGATCGCCAATGAAGCCGACAAGCATCGATACTCAGAAGCCGTCGCGCTGCCGCTTCGATCTGTCCGCCTGACCGCGCAGCGATCAACTGCCGAGGCACGCCTGCGGGCACGCTACGACTCCTCCCGACAGACCGAGCTACGCTGGCACGTTGACCGCTGGGAGGACCTCACCCAGCGTCTCACCGCAGCTGACTTGGATGAAGTCGCGATCGCCACGGACAGGTTAGATGCGCTGTCAGTAGCTCGCCGCATCGCGCAGCACTTCGAGCTCCTCGACGTGTCCCGATAGCCGGTCGTCCAACGAACAGCGGGACTCGCTGTCGCTCGCTCGCAGGTTGGCGCGTCGCAGATAGCCCGTCCGATTTGATTCTCACCGGGCTGCCTCGAACGGACGCCGGTGAGCACAAGACCCGAGCGTTTCAGCTGAGCACGTTGTGTCGTAGGTCGTGTCCGGTGTCGGCGCGGGGTGAGGCGATATGGCTGTGTGTAGAACGGTGGGGTCGCGGGGTCGTAGATCCGAGAGTGCGGGTCTCGCCCCGCGGCTTCAAACTGCACGCTCGGCGTACGATCCGAGCACGTCCAGGGCGAGACGACGACAACGCGTCCTGCGCACCGTGTCCTTCGCTGTGCTCCTCGCCGTCGCCCTTACCGGCTGCGCTCCACGGGCGGTGGACCATCGTCGGGAACAGGGTCCGACAGCCGCGCCCGTGCAGTCCTCTCGCATCCCGACGGTCGCGACAACGGAGGGGCTGCGTCAGCTCCGTTGGACCGACACCGGGCATCGACAGAAGGGCCTGCCGGTGCTGGCGGTGCAGAACACCGACTGCGTCACACCAGTCGGGGTCAGCCTGCGCGAGACATCGACGGCCGTGACGGTGACAGCGTGGGGACGCCGACAGACGGAGCCGTGCGCAGCGATCGGGTACGCGATGTATGGCGCGGTCCCACTCGACGGGCCGCTCGGGCACCGCACGCTCCGGCACGGGTAGAGCCGGACCGGACCCCTGTCGAGCCCGGGCGCGGTCCGCTCGGCGGCGCTCCATGCCCGGGACGATCGAGCGTCCCATGCGGCTGCTGATCGGCCCTACGCTCGGACTGTCCCGTCGGTCGGACGCCCGCCGTCCCTCGCCCAGGAGTCCTCGTGCACAGCGCCGTCTTCGACTACTTCTCCCAGCCCGAACTCCCGTCGCCCGTGCTGCCCACCGCCGAGGCGACCGAGCTGCTCGCGACCGAGTTCGGCATCGACGCCACGCTCGAGTCGCTCGGGAGCCAGCAGGACCAGAACTTCCTGGTGCGCACGACCGGCACGACCGGCACGACCGACTCCGACCAGCCGCACGGCGTCCTGAAGATCAGCAACCCGTGCTTCACCGAGGCGGAGATCGACCTGCAGGGCGTCGCGGCGGCCCGGGTCGCGTCCGAGCAGCCGGAGGTCCGCGTGCCGACCGTCCTGGCGTCCGGTTGGTGGGACACGAGCGCCGGGCGGCTGCACGCACGGGTCATCTCGTTCGTGTCCGGCAGCACGCTCACCGGGTCCGGGTACCTCCGGCCGACCGTCGTCGCGCGCCTCGGCGCCCTGGCCGCTCGCGTCCAGCTCGCGTTGGCGGGGCTCGAGCACCCGGCAGCGCACCGCACGTTGCAGTGGGACCTCCGGCACGCGGTGCGGGTCGCGCGGACGATCGCGGAGACCGAGCCGGACCGGGCCGTGGTCGACGAGGTCCTCGCCGCGGTGGACAGCGCGGCGACGGTGGTCGGGGCGCTCGGTGACCGGCTCCCTCGGCAACTCGGGCACTTCGACGTCACGGACGACAACGTCCTGCGACCTGACGGTCCGGTGACCCTCCCGGACGCAGTCATCGACTTCGGCGACGTCGCCGACTCGTGGGCCGTCGGCGAGCTCGCCGTGACCCTGTCGAGCGTGCTGCACCACGACGGGGCGACGGTCTGGTCGGTCCTCCCGGCGGTCCGGGCCTTCCACGCGCTCCGACCGCTGTCCTCGGACGAGGTCGACGCGCTGTGGCCCCTCGTGGTCCTCCGCGGCGCGGTCCTCGTGCTGAGCGGACGACAGCAGGTCCGGCTGGACGACGACAATGCGTACGCGTCCGGCGCCCTCGACCGGGAGTACCGCGTCTTCCGCCAGGCCGTGTCGGTGCCGTCCGCGGTGGTCACCGGGGTGCTCCGTCGTGCCCTCGGGTTCCCGTCGGCGACGGGTCCGACCTGGACCCGCCAGATCCTCGACGTCGAACCGGTGCTGCTCGACGGCGGCACGACGAGCCCGGTCCACGACGACGGGCGGTGGACCGCGCCCGACGCGCTCGCGACGGAGGTGCGACGGCTCCTCGACGCCGGCGCGCCCGCGGTGGTCCTGCCCGCGTGGACGCCGGTGCTGACGAGTGCCGCGATCGGTGCCGAGGAGGCGCCGGCGAGCGTCCCGACGGGGGCGACCCTGTGGCTGGCGGAGCCGACCACGATCGCACGCGAGCGGTGCGACCAGGGTGGGGCGGTCCTCCAGTTCGACCCTGCCGACCGGGTCGATGACGGGCTGGTGCTGCCTGCCGGGGTGCCGGTCCACGTCCGGGTCGTCGCGGCGGAGCGCGGCGACGCCGACCTGCCGAGGTCGGTACCCGCCGTCGCCGCACCGGGGTGGCGGACGCTCCTCGGCGACCCGGCCGTCGCGCTCGGCGCGCCGCAGCAGGCCCCGCCCGCTCCCGACGACCTCCTCGCCCGCCGCGACCGTGTCCTCGCGGAGGTCCAGGAGCACTACTACGCTGAGCCGCCCCGGATCGAGCGCGGCTGGCGCGACCTGCTGGTCGACGTCGACGGCCGCGTGTACACGGACCTCGTCAACAACGTCGCGAGCGTCGGGCACGCGCACCCGCACGTCGCCGCGGCCGCCGCGCGCCAGCACCGCCTGCTCAACACGAACTCGCGGTTCCACTACGCCGGCATCGTCGAGTACGCCGAGCGGGTGGCTGGCCTGCTCCCGGACGAGCTCGACACGGTGTTCTTCGTCAACTCCGGGTCCGAAGCGACCGACCTCGCCCTCCGGATCGCGATGGCCGCCACCGGCCGGACGGACGTCGTCGCCATGCGCGAGGCCTACCACGGGTGGACGTACGCGAGCGATGCCGTGTCGACATCCATCGCGGACAACCCGAACGCGCTCGCGACCCGTCCCGCGTGGGTGCACACGGTGGACGCGGCGAACGCGTACCGCGGTGTGCACCGGGGAGCGGACGCCATCCGCTACGCGCCCGAAGCAGCTGAGCGGATCCGGGCGCTCGCCGCGGCGGGACACGGGATCGCCGGGTTCATCTGCGAGCCGGTGTACGGCAACGCGGGCGGCATCGCGCTGCCGGACGGCTACCTGCGCGAGGTCTACGACGCCGTGCACGAGGTCGGTGGTCTGACCATCGCGGACGAGGTGCAGGTCGGGTTCGGGCGGCTCGGGCACTGGTTCTGGGGCTTCGAGCAGCAGGGCGTCGTGCCGGACGTCGTCGCGGTCGCGAAGTCGGTGGGCGGCGGGACACCGATCGGCATCGTCGTGACCCGCCGCGAGATCGCCGACTGGTACCGCACCCAGGGGTACTTCTTCTCGTCGACCGGCGGTTCGCCGGTGTCGGCGGCGGTCGGTGCCGCGGTGCTCGACGTCATCGAGTCCGAGGGGCTGCAACAGAACGCGGTCGTCGTCGGCGAGCACCTGGCCGACCGGCTCCGGGCGCTCGGCGACCGGCACGCCCTCGTCGGTACCGTGCACGGCTCCGGGCTCTACCTCGGGCTCGAGTTCGTCCGCGACCGGACGACGCTCGAGCCGGCGACCGAGGAGACCGCGGCGATCTGCGACCGGTTGCTCACGCTCGGCATCGTGATGCAGCCGACGGGGGACCACCAGAACGTCCTCAAGATCAAGCCGCCGCTGGTGGTGACCCGGGAGTCGGCGGACCGGTTCGTCGACGCGCTCGACCGGGTGCTGACGACGGGCTGGTAGTCGGCGCGGGCGCGGCGGGCGCGGCGGGCGCGGCGGGCGCGTCGGGCGCGTCGCACGCGATCCAAGCGACGGGCGCGGGCCCGCCCGGAGCACGCTCGGACGCGCAGGACACTCGTGGGTCCGGGGGAGTTGACTGGCGGCCCGCCCCGGAGAGGAACCCGATGCTGTCCCTGATCTACTCGAGCGTCGCGACACGACCGCTCGGCGACGACGACCTCGCGAGCCTGCTCGACCAGAGTCGCCGATCGAACGAGCGCGAGGACGTGACCGGCGTGCTGCTGTTCCGGAACGGCTACTTCCTGCAACTGCTGGAAGGGCCGGACGCTGCTGTGCGGGCGAAGCTCGACCGCATCAAGCACGACGACCGGCACACGAAGGTGCGGGTGATCCTCGAGGACCACGTCGAGGAGCGGCAGTTCCCGGAGTGGACGATGGGCTTCCCGGCCGCGGACGCTGACCTCGTGGACGTCCCGGGCTACCGGTCGACGTTCGACGACCTCGACGCGGCACCCGGGACCGAGGCGCCATCCGCCGCTGCCGTCCGGGAGCTCATCCGCTGGTTCCGGCCGAACGGCCGCTGACGGGTCGCCGACGGGCCGGCGCGCTCCGGACGCCACCGACGGGCCGCCGCGCCCCGGACGCAGCCGACGGGCCGGCACGCCCCGGTCGCCGACGGCGGAGGCCCCGCGCCGTCACCGGCGCACGCGACCGTCGAGGGCGATGGCCCGGACCCCGGACGACTCGCACCGTCACACCGCGCACCGGCACC